>CAZOMR010000008.1:0-29973 GCA_964580655.1 uncultured bacterium | reverse complement strand
AACCCAAAAAAGGGGTTAAAAAAATGATTCACCAAATATGTCGCACACCCTTCAGTCCAGGGATACTTGAAATAAGCGCCTGATTAACTTAGAATTAAATGTTTCAAGATGAGTGCGAATTACGATATGGGGGCATGGCTTCCGCGGTTTGAAGGGTATCTTCGTCTGCGCAATTTCTCCGAGGCCACTATTGCGAGCTATCTTGGGGACCTGTCTCGTTTTCTGAGGTACCTGAAGGAAAGCGGGAGGGGCGATGATGCGGGGAGTGTCTCGGTTCAGAGCATTGACCGCCGCGCTTTTCGGTCTTATATTAGCTTCTTGTATAATGACCATAAGGCATCAAGCCTTGAGCGCATTCTCGCAAGCCTCCGAGCATTCTTCCGGTTTCTTGAGAGGGAGGGTGTGGTGGAAGCTAACCTGGCGGAACTCGTGACCACGCCCAGGCAGGAGAAACATCTGCCCACGGTTCTGCCGGTGGAAGAGGTCTTTGCATTGCTCGATGCGCCCAACCCGGCCACCCCAACAGGCCGGCGTAATAAGGCCATGTTGGAGCTCTTCTACGCAACCGGCATCAGGCTGGCGGAGCTGGTCGGGCTGAACCTGGAGGACCTCAACTTGAGGGACCGAAGCATCCGGGTCATGGGCAAGGGCAGGAAACAGAGGATTGTCCACATCCACGCCAGGGCCGCCCAGGCCCTGGCCGGGTATCTGGAGGACAGAAAGGAGTTCTGCAAGCCAAGGCTGGATGATGATGCGGCCCAGGCTGTGTTCCTGAGCAAGCAGGGCCGCCGGATATGCCCAAGAAGGGTGCAGAAGATTCTGGATGAGCGGGTGAAGCAGATAGCCTTAAGCCGCAAGATAAGCCCGCATGTGCTCCGTCATTCATTTGCAACACATCTCCTTGACAGCGGCATGGACCTGCGCAGTATCCAGGAGCTTCTCGGGCACAAGAACCTTATAACCACCCAGAAGTACACAAAGAGAAGTCTGGAGCAACTGTTCAAGGTTTACGATCAGGCTCATCCGCATGCCCATCTAGCAAGGGAGGAGAGAAAATGAAGGTTAAAGGCACAACCATCCTTCTTGTCCGTCACGGTGGCAAGGTTGTCCTGGCTGGAGACGGCCAGGTAACTGTCCAGAACACCGTGCTCAAGCACACGGCAAAGAAGGTGCGCAGGCTCTACCATGACCAGATCATCTCCGGATTCGCAGGTGCGACTGCGGACGCGTTTACGCTTTATGAGAGAATGGAGGGCAAGCTGGAGAAACATTCCGGAAACCTGCGTCGGGCCGCAGTTGAGCTGGCCAAGGACTGGCGCACAGACCGCATGTTGCGCCGGCTTGAGGCACTGATGATCGTGGCGAACAAGGACGCGGCCTTCCTGATCTCCGGGACAGGCGATGTGATCGAGCCGGATGAGCCAGGGGGGCCTGAAGGGGGAATCCTCGCCATCGGCTCCGGGGGGCCCCTGGCGCAGGCCGCGGCAAAAGTGCTGATCCGGCACACCGAGCTTTCCGCCAGAGAGATAGCCGAAGCCGCCATGAGCGCGACTGCGGAAATCTGTATCTACACCAACGATCAATTTGTATTTGAGGAGCTTTAGATGAGGAGCCTTACCCCGCGAGAGATCGTTGAGAAGTTGAACAAGTATATAATCGGCCAGGACAAGGCCAAGCGCGCAGTGGCTATTGCTCTCAGAAACCGCTGGCGGCGCAGACAGGTGCCTCCGGAGTTGAGGGATGAGATAGCGCCCAAGAACATCATAATGATAGGACCGACCGGGGTGGGCAAAACCGAGATAGCGCGCAGGCTGTCCCGGCTGGCACAAGCGCCGTTCCTCAAGGTAGAGGCAAGCAAATACACCGAGGTCGGTTACGTGGGCAGGGATGTGGAAAGCATGATCAGAGACCTGACCGAGATAGCGGTGAAGATGGTGCAGGACGAGGAAAAGGACAAGATCAAGGAGCGGGCCAAGGAGATAGTGGAAAACAAGATCATTGAGCAGTTGAAGGGCAAACCGGAGGTCTACGAACGCTATCGGGCCGGCTCCGAGGGAGAGATTATCGAGCTATACCGGAATGGCAAGCTCGATAAGGAGATCATCCAGGTAGAGGTGTCAGCCAGACCGGCTATTCCTTTTGCACAGATTATCTCTTCCGCGGGAGTGGAGGAGATGGGCCTGAATCTTCCGGACATGCTTGGACAGATGTTCCACCGACCCGACCGGCCCAAGCAGATGACCGTGGCAGAGGCCCGGGACGCGCTTCTTCCGGAGGAAGCCGATAAACTGATTGACAAGGAAAAGGTCACCGCGGAAGCTCTGACAAGGGTGCAGGAGACGGGAATTATCTTTATTGACGAGCTGGATAAAATATCTGGACGACACGAGGGCGCAGGCCCGGATGTAAGCAGGGAAGGAGTCCAGAGGGATATACTCCCTATCGTGGAGGGGTCCACCGTGCTCACCAAATACGGGATGGTGAAGACGGATCATATCCTGTTCATCGCGGCAGGAGCCTTTCACACAAGCAAGCCCTCGGACCTTATCCCGGAACTGCAAGGCCGGTTCCCGACCAGGGTAGAACTCAACGCCCTGACCCGGGACGACTTCGTCCGGATTCTCACTGACCCGGAGAACGCCCTGGTCAAGCAGTATCAGGCACTGATGGAGACCGAGGAAATTCGCCTGGAGTTCCGGCCCGATGCCATTAAAGAGATAGCTCACCTGGCAGAGCAGGTGAACGATACCGCGGAGAACATAGGAGCGCGCAGACTGCACACGATCATGGAGAAGTTGCTTGAGGAGATCTCATACGATGCCCCGGAGATGCGCGGGGCACATGTGGTGATTGATGCGGCCTATGTCCAGGAGAAACTCGCGGACATAGTCAAAAACGAGGACTTGAGCAGGTATATCCTGTAAGAAAAGAGGAACAGCCATGGCAGGTATCCTGGTGGTGGATGACGAGCTTTTTTACCGGGAGATGATCGCAGACCTTCTTCGCAAGGACGGACACGAGGTCTTCACTGCCAAGGATGGCCGGGAGTGCCTTGATCTTTCCAAGAAGGCCAGGATAGACCTTGCACTTGTTGACATAGTCATGCCGGGAAGCATGGACGGGCTTTTGGTGCTAAGCAAGCTCAAACAGAATGACCCGGAACTTCCCGTGATAATGCTTACCGCTTACGAGGATCACAGGACGGTCTTGCAGTCCCTGCGCCGGGGCGCCTTTGATTACCAGCACAAGCCCATCTCGGCCCAGGAGCTCAAACACGCAGTGCACAAAGCGCTTGAGGCACGCGAGCTCATGGTGGAGAAGAAGGAAAAACTGCGACGGATGGCCCGGCTGGAGGAGGGAGCGAAGCGACTTTCCAGCATGGTGGCCGGAGGATTCAAGCTTCCTGCCATTCCACAAGGGTTTGAGATGCTCAATACCATTGTCGGGCTGGTGGCCGAGGCTCTGGACTGCGACCGTGTAAGCGTCATGTTGCTAGACCCGGAGACAAGAAAGCTCAAGGTGGCTGTGGCAAAGGGCTTTAGCAAGGAGCTGATCAAGAAAGAGAGCGGGAACGCGAAGAAGAGCGTCTCAAGCCATGTGCTCGAGACCAGAGAGGCCGTGCTGGTCAAGGATGTGGACAAGGATGAGAGGTTCCAACACTCAAAGCGGGCGTCCCAGTACCGGACCCGGTCCTTTGTCATCGCGCCGATAGAGGTTGGCGATGAGATCATCGGAACCATAAATGCCAATGATAAAAAGGATCGCGGAGAGTTTACCGAGGACGACCTGACCATGGTGAAGACCTTCTCACACCAGGTCTCGCTCACCTTGCGGCACGCGTTCCTGGTGGAGGACCTGCGCAGGGACAAGGATCGGCTTGAACTGCTGAACGAGATGCGAAAGACCCTGATAAGGTATCTGGAACCCGAAGAGATGCTCAAGGACCTCGTGCGCAAGTGCCAGGAGATGATGGGCGTGGCAAGCACATCGGTCTTTCTAAAGGACGAGCTTACCGGCGATCTTGTGCTTCATACAGGGCTTGCAAAAGAGCGGGACCTGAGCCGCAAAATACGGATTCCCTGGGGAGAGTCTATCACCGGGTGGGTGGCGATGAAGGGAAAGCGGATACGGGTGAATCACCTGGATGAAAAGGACAAACAATATAAGCCGGACATGGAGTGGCCTTTCAAGGGCAAGATCGTCAACCTCCTAGCCGCCCCCATATCCATCTCCGGTCAGGTGATAGGCGTCTTGCGCCTGCTTAACAAGCTGAAGGGCGAGTTTACCGAGGAGGATGAGGAGTTGCTTCAGGATGTGACGGACTCATTGGCCGTGGCGATCCGGAACCTCAGGCTCTACGAGCAACTCCAGAGGAGCGTTGATGAGGTGGTCGTGACCAACCGCATGCTTCAGCAGGTCAATGATGAGCTCAAGATGAAGGCAAGGGAGCTTGAGAGCTTGCGCCAGCGGAAGTGAGGGTGATCGGGATGAATCAGGCAATGGAGCGGGCCAGGATTCTGGTGGAGGCCTTGCCGTATATCAGGGAGTTTGCCGGCAAGACAGTGGTTCTGAAGTGCGGCGGCAGGGCCATGACCGAGGACAATTTGAAACAGGGCTTTGCGCAGGATGTTGTCCTGCTGAAAGCTGTCGGCCTGCACCCGGTGGTGGTGCACGGCGGAGGGCCCCAGATAGAGGACATGCTGGATAGACTCAAGATTGATTCAAAGAAGGTGGATGGAATACGGGTCACTGACGAGAAGACCATGGAAGTGGTGGAGATGGTGCTCGGGGGCAAGGTGAACAAGGAAATAGTTTCCCGCATCAACCTTGCCGGAGGAAAGGGCATCGGGCTCTCCGGCAAAGACGGGAACATGCTGATTGCAAGGCCACTGGAGAAGGCACGCAAGGACATGGGCGCAGTGGGAGAAGTGAAAGAGGTCAACGCGGAATTCCTCGGTCCGCTCAGCCGTGGAGACCTGATCCCGGTAATCGCTCCAGTGGCCGTGGACCGCGAAGGCCGGACTTACAATATCAATGCAGACCTCGTGGCCTCCGCCGTGGCATCGGCTCTTGCGGCGGAGAAGCTTATCCTGCTCACAGATGTTGAAGGGGTGACGGATAAAAGAGGAAAGCTGATTTCATCCCTGCATGTGGACAAGGCATGTAAAATGATAAACGAGGGCGTGATCAAGGAAGGCATGATACCCAAGGTAAACTGTTGCGTCGAGGCGCTCAAGGCCGGTGTGACCAAGACTCATATCATAGAAGGCCTGCTTATTCACGCAGTGATCCTGGAGATATTCACCGATGCCGGCATCGGCACAGAGATATATCGCTGAGAAAAAAAAAGGGGGGAAAGGTTGAGCTCATATAAGGATAAAGGCATCAAGTATTTGATGAACACATATACCCGCCAGCCGCTTATGCCCTTTCGCGGCAAGGGCGTGTGGGTCTGGGATAAAGAGGGAAAAAGGTATCTGGACCTGGTGGCCGGTATCGCCGCGGTCAACCTCGGACACTGCCATCCGAATGTTACCCAGGCGATCCGACAGCAGGCTGGGCACCTTGTGCATGTGTCCAATCTTTACCACATCGAGCCACAGATAGAGCTTGCGGAACTGCTTGTTGAGAATAGCTTTGCGGACAAGGTCTTTTTCTGCAATTCCGGCGGCGAGGCAAACGAGGCCGCGTTTAAACTTGCGCGAAAATACTCCAGGGAGAGAGGCCGCGGGGGCCACGAGGTGGTGAGCATGAAGAACTCCTTTCACGGACGCACACTCGCGACACTGAGTGCGACCGGCCAGGAGAGATTCCACAAGGGATTTGAACCACTGGTCCCGGGATTCCGCCATGATGTTCCGTATAGCGACCTTGATGCCGCGAAGAAAGCGATAACCGAATCCACCTGTGCCGTGATAGTGGAGCCGGTGCAGGGAGAGGGAGGCATCCGGGTTCCGGATGAAGATTATCTTGCGGGCCTGCGCAGGGTCTGCGATGAGAGGGATGTGCTGTTGATATTCGACGAGATCCAGACCGGCATGGGCAGGACAGGCACTTTATTCGCTTATCAGGGGTTTGGAGTTGAGCCGGATATAATGACCCTGGCCAAGTCCCTGGCCAATGGCGTGCCGATCGGGGCTTGCCTTGCCCGTGCAGATGTGGCGAAGGTCTTCACGCCGGGGTCCCATGCATCCACATTCGGAGGCAATCCCTTGTCCGCCAGAGCAGGGGTTGCCACGCTCAGGACCCTGCTGGAAGGAAAGATCATGGATAGCTCCCGGAATGTGGGGAAATATTTCCTGGATCAACTTATCCAGATGAAGGAGAAGCGGCCTGTGATCCGGGATGTGAGAGGCCGTGGACTGATGCTGGCCGTGGAGCTTGAAAAGAACGGGGCCAGCGTGGTGGATAAGTGCAGGGAGCGGGGATTTCTTATAAACTGCACCGCAGGGAATGTGCTCCGCTTTGTCCCGCCATTGATCCTGCGCAAAAGAGAGGTTGACCTCTTTATGCCAGTCCTGGATAAAGCGCTTGCTGAATTTGAAAAAAACTGAGAATATTGTGATAAAATTATTATCCTGATTTGATTGGCGATAAAATGAATAAAGACCTGATTACGATATGCGACCTGGAAACGGATGAGATACAGGCCGTGATCGCGCTGACCGGGGAGCGCAAGCGGCTCTTGAAGAATGGCAAGGCCCACAGGCCGCTCTCCGGAAAAAGCGTGGCCCTGGTCTTCGAGAAGTCCTCGACCCGCACACGGGTATCCTTCGAGGTCGGGGTGCACCAGATGGGGGGCCACCCGGTATATCTTTCAAGCTCAGATAGCCAGATGAGCCGTGGAGAGGTCATCCCGGACACGGCGCGGGTGCTCTCCCGCTATGTTGATGCGATAGTTATCCGGGCATTTCGTCATGAGGATGTGGTGGAGCTGGCCCGCTGGGCCACCGTGCCCGTGATCAATGCGCTGACCGATCTCGCTCATCCATGCCAGGTGCTTGCGGATATTTTTACCATAGTGGAGAGGGGCCGGAACTTGAAGGACCTGCGTGTGGCTTATATTGGTGACGGAAACAATGTAGCCAACTCCTGGGTAAACGCGGCATCTGTTTTAGGCTTTGAACTCGCGATCGCCTGTCCCCCGGGATACGAGCCTGCGCAAGAGGTCCTTGCGGAAGCCTTGTCGCGCGCGAAAGGCAAGATCAAGGTTGAACATGATCCCGAGGCCGCGGCCAGAGGCGCGCAAGTGCTGTATACGGATGTCTGGGTAAGCATGGGCCAGGATAAAGAGGCTCTTGAGCGGCGACAGGCCTTCAAGGGCTATCAGGTCAACCACCAGATCATCCAGCTTGCCGCCCCGGGGGCGCTCATCATGCACTGCCTGCCTGCGCATCGGGGCGAGGAGATAACCGAGGATGCGCTTGAGGGAAAGAATTCTGTGGTCTTTGACCAGGCGGAAAACCGCCTTCACCTCCAGAAGGCTATCCTGGAGATCATGCTCGCAAAGAACTCAAGCAGGGTCTTTAACCCGTGAGCGCTCAAAAGATAAATTCCGAAGCCATTCCACTTATGTGTGAGGGGATTGATTTCTCATCACTGGATGTGGATGCGCGTGAAGGGTTTATCCTTTCACGGCTGGATGGCCGAACCAATGTGGAGCATCTCATCTCCATGAGCGGACTCGGAAGGGGAGAGACTCTCCAGATACTTGAGCGCCTCCTGGACAAGGGCATCATATCCATCCACCAGGAGCATGACTTTTCGGCTTCCGCCTCAGAGCGCGAGCAGAAGCCCGAGGCCAGGCCGCAAAAAGAGGAAGCTGAGAAAGAGAGAAAGAAAATCTTACGATTCGAGCAGGTCCCGGAAGGCCCGGCGTTCTTCTCCTGGATTGATACAATCTACCAGGAGATAGAAAACATTGATTACTTCGAGCTGTTGGGCGTGGACCGCGCGGCCACGCCCAGGGAGATAAAGAAGGCATACTTCAAGCGGTCCAAGCTTTTTCACCCGGACCGCTTCTATCGCAGGGCGGAACCGGAAATCAGAGACAAATTAAAGGAAATCTTCAAGCGCACAAATATAGCCCTCCAAACCTTGACTGATGAGGATAAAAGAAGAGAGTATGAGGGGCAACTGAGGGCAAAAGGGGGTGGCGTCAAGATCAGCACCCTGACCGCAAAGGCAAGATTGGAAGAAGCGGACTGGAAGAAAAAACGGCCGGACATGCCAAAAATCTCTCTTGATTTCTCAAAAGATAAAAAGAAGAAGCGGGAAGAGGAACTCCTCAAAAAGCTCAGGGGAGGCCCTTTCTCGGAACAGATTCAAAAGGCGCAGAGATTATACGAGGGCGCGATGCTTGAGGTTAAAAAGAGGAACATCAAGGCCGCGCGCACCAGCCTCAAGCTGGCCATGCAGTATGACCCGTTGAATCCGAGATATAAAGAGGAGCTTGAGAAGCTTGAGGTAATAGAAGAAAATATACAGGCGGAGATAGCTTACGAGGAAGGCCTGGCCGCAGAGGAGGGCAAGGAATATGATCGGGCTGTCAGGTTTTACAACGAGGCGGTAAAATCAAGCCCGCAGAATCCCGACTACCTTTACAAGTTGGCTGAAGCTGTGCTAAACTATCAGAACAATTTTGAAAGGGCACGGTCACTGTGCCTCAAAGCGATTGAGTTGAGAGCGGGGGATTCGAAATATCATTTTATCCTGGGTCTGGCATACAAGGGACTCGGACAGATGAGCGCGGCCGCGATTCAGTTCGAGAAGGTGCTGGAACTTGAGCCCAAGCATAAAAGAGCGAGCAAGGAACTCAAGGCTGTAAGGAAATCCTGAGGAGGCCAAGATGGGCAAGGCAATCGGTATTGATCTCGGAACAACCTATTCCTGCGTGGCTGTGGTTGAAGACGGCCAGGCAAGGGTGATCCCGAACAAGGGAGGCTACCGGACAACCCCCTCGGTGGTGGCCTTCGAGGAAGGCGGAAAGCGGCTGGTAGGACACCTGGCAAAGCGACAGATGGTCACGAATCCTACAAATACTATCTATGCCTCCAAACGGCTGATAGGAAGAAAATTCGACTCCAAGGAGGTTAAGAAGGCCAAGGCCAGCTATCCCTACGAGATAGTGGAGGGCTCCCACGGGGACATCCGCATCCAGGCAGGAGGGCAGGAGTTGAGCCTGCCGGAAGTGGCATCCTTCATACTCCAGGAGATGCGCAGAGTGGCGGAGGAATACATCGGGGAAAAGGTGAGTGAGGCCGTGGTCACTGTCCCTGCTTATTTCAATGACGGCCAGCGCCAGGCCACCAAGGATGCCGGCAAAATCGCAGGGCTGGACGTGCTCCGGATAATCAACGAGCCAACCGCCGCATCACTCGCTTACGGGCACGGCAAAAAGCTGGAGCAAACCATAGCTGTATTCGATCTGGGTGGAGGAACATTTGACATATCCATACTGGAGATAAGTGAAGGCGTGTTCGAGGTCATCTCAACCGCGGGGGATACCTATCTTGGCGGAGATGATTTCGACGACAGGATCATAGACCATCTTGCCGAAACCTTCCAGGCCGTGGAAGCCGTCAACCTGCGCCGGGATAGAATGGCCCTTCAGCGCCTCAAGGATGCCGCGGAAAAGGCCAAGATAGAGTTAAGCTTTTCCCTGCAGGCCCAGGTAAACCTCCCTTTTATCGCCTCCGGAAACAAAGGCCCACTCCACCTTGACCTGCCTTTCACCCGGCAGAAACTGGAAGAGCTGACGGGCGACCTGGTCGAGCGCACGGTCAGCATCTGCCAGAAGACTATGGATGCCGCAGGCCTCAGTAAAAAAGACATTGACGAGGTGATACTGGTCGGGGGACAGACGCGAATGCCGCTGGTGCAACAGCGTGTGGAAAAATTCTTCGGAAAGGCGCCCCGAAAGGGAGTCCATCCGGACGAGGCCGTGGCCATGGGCGCGGCTATCCAGGCCAATGCTCTGGTCTCAGCGGCCGAGCCAGCGAAGCCGGGGAAGGAGAAGAAGGAAGGCGAGGACCTGCTCCTTCTGGATGTAACCCCATTGAGCCTCGGCATAGCGACCTTCGGAGGATTCTTTACAAAGATCATAGAAAACAATACAACTATTCCAACACACGCAGGCCATGTCTTTACCACTGCCTCGGACAATCAAAAGACAGTGAAGATACTGGTCCTCCAGGGCGAGAGTGAAAAGGCCGCGGACAACGAGCTACTCGGTGAATTCATGCTATCCGGAATACGGCCGGCCAAGCGGGGCGAGCCCGAGATAGAGGTTGACTTTGATATTGATTCGGACGGCATCGTAAGCGTGTCCGCCAAAGACCTTGATACCGGCCAGCAACAGTCCATCACCGTTACAGCTTCCAGCGGCCTGAGCGAACAGGAAGTTCAATGGATGGTGGATGCAAGCCAGGATTATGAAGTGGAACTCAAGAAGCGCGGCGAGATTGAAAAGGCGTGTAACCAACTGGAGAGCATATTGCTCCAGATGGAAAAGTCAACACGCGAGCATTCTCAGAAACTCACTCGCGAACTGGCTGGCGATACAAAGCGCATGCTGGCGCGTGCTCGCAGGGCCATTGAATTCGGAGACATGGACCAGATAGCAAAGTATATCCAGGATGCCCCTAAGCTGATCGAGAAGATCGAGAAACAAGCCAAATAAAAAGCCAGCAGAAGGTGGAGACAATGGAGGTCCAGAGCCCGATCCGGAAGGCGCGAGGGCGATAAACCAAATTCAGTTCATGCCTTCCCTGGGGAAGGAGAACACCTTGAAAGACATGATCCGCAGGATATATCCTTGTCTCCTTATCATCAAGCCAGGCCTGCCAGCCCGGAAAATATGTCTGGCTCAATATCAACGCCCCGTCCCCTTTAGCATCCAATTCAAGACTTAAGTGCTCATCACCCATGGATAACCATCTCAACTCCCCCCCTCGGTATCTCTCCTCCTGGGTCCGGCCTTCCATCAGCACCGCACCACCCTCAAGCCTCCCTGAAGAAAGCAATGACCTGCTCACCGAGGAATCCTTGACCCATATAACCTTCTCCGCGAAATAGGCTCGAGGATAGGCATCCTCATTCTCGTAAACCCGGACACCCTGATATGTCCTGCCATGAATACCAGGGGCCTCATTTACCCGAAGGTCTCCCCAGCCGCCCCAGTCATTAAAGTAATCAACCCCCGGTAAAGTGATCAGTCGAAGCTCATCACGCAAGCCCGGACAGAATTCTACCGGAACCCACCGTCTCTCATCATCACGCCCCTTCGGATCAAGATACCGGGAATATATGAGACATCCCTGGCTCGTGCACTCAAACCACATCCCGTCACCTGCCCCGCCAAGGGCCCTCGGGTCCAAGGCCACCGCCGCACTGACCCTCGAATCCCCTGAACCGGTCCCTCCCGTGATGCTGATGCATGAAGGAGGATGTTGAAACAGGACCTGACGAGAATCTCCGTCAATCTCGAACCGGGACTTAAGAATGTGTTCATCGTCAGGAGCAAGCATGTTCCCGGTTGAGAGAATGCCCTGAATGCTCCGGTTAGGAGGAAGGGGACACCTGCTCAAAAACCAGCGAATTCCAGCCCTTTTGGCAAGCTCCCCCCGGAAGTATTCCGGATCAGGCCGAACACGGGTGTAGTTGTAAGCAAGGATTTGTTTCTGCATATCTTTATCGCTCTGGCCGTTCAGGGCCTCCAGGAATTCTATGTAGCGCCGGACAAACAAGACCTCGGTGAGACGAATGTCCCCGACATTATGCCGGATGCCATGATTAGGTGCAAAAACATCCGGCGTGGCCGCGGTCCGAAAGAATCCCGGGCCCCGGCTTTCAAAAGGCTTGAGGAAAGAATAATCTTGTCTCTCGGGGTTGAAAAAGAAATTCGGGCGATTGAAGCGGCTGTCCAGGATCAAGCCGAGCAATGCAAGGAACACGATCGCCCATCTTCTCTTGAAGAAAAGCCGAAAAGCCGCAAGTTGAATCAAGACCAGGCCTGTGGTTGCCAGGGGAAAGGCCCGTGCATCAGGAAAGCGGTTTACCTGCCAGAGCAGAAAAAGGATTGCGCCCGAAGCAAGGAGCATGATCGAGCGGTTCGGAGCCCGGACCCTGTCAAGCGCATACGCCGCGCAGGCCACGGCTGAAAAGGCGAGAACTGGCTGAAGGTATTTGAAGAAGCTGAGACGATTCAGGCCCGGAATGGACATGATCTGGAAAAAGCCCGGCAGGCCATGAAGGAAACCGAGACACACGAGAATAGATGCGAGAAAAAATTTCGCCTGTCCGGGCATGGCCCGGAAATGCACTGCGGACATCAGGCAAAGCACCACAGGGATCACGCCCAGGTAAGGAAGCTGTTGCATGATGGGAATTCTATTATCCGAGGTGAAGCCGTAGAATCCGGGTGCGATCAGGGTGATTATCTCGCCCAGATGAAGGCGCTCTAGACTCCAGCCGGGCATGTGATATGTCCAGCCCTGGGGTATCAGCTCGAAAAAGGGAAACAACTGTACCAGGCTCAAAAGAAAGGCTATGCCCCCGGCGACAGCAAAGATTATCAGGATTCTTCTGTCTCGCCATGCAAAAAATAGAACATAAGCCCCGGCAAAAGCGATAGTGAATAACGCGGAACCCGGCTGGCCACCGACCAGGACCAGGCAAAGCAGTGCCAGCAGGACCAGGGTGTCGCGGACCCTTCTCTCCTGCCGAACCCTCTCCAGGAAAAGAAGGATGAAGGGAATTAAGAGGTCAATGACCAGGGTTTGATTATTGACATACTGGATCATCCAGCCGGAAAGACCGAAGGCAAGAGCACCCAAGACGCAGGAAACAGGGGACAGACCGATCCGGCGAAGATATAAGCTCATCCCCAAGGCAACAAGAACCAGGCGCAGGAGCAGGTAAGGCACTGCCACCCATGACAGCGGAAACAGAAAAAGAGGCGCAAGCAGAGGCGAAAAGAAGCCGGATTGATAGTTCGCAATCTGCGGACTGCCCATTGCATTCCAGGAATTCCACAGCGGAAACCGGCCATCCACAAGGGCAGAATGATGATATTCCTGCCACGAATAAGATGCCACAAAAGGGTTCGGATCACGGATCGCCTTGAAGAAAATATCCGACCCGTGAAAAAGGTCTTCCCCGAAGATAACCGCGGCACCCACTCCTGCGAGCAAACAAGCTATCAGGGGCATGAACCTTCCAGACAGGGCCCGGCCTTCCTCTTCTTTCATCTAATCAAGTCCGCATTCATTATACCGGATTTGAAGGAACTCAGTGCTTGCTCACAAGATAGAAAAAATTCCAATTCTCATTATAAAACGGAGGATGGGCAAGGATAATATTTATAATCTATTTTTCCCTTAGCAAAGCAATAAAGCCCGCTTGTTCAAAGTTTTTATCGTATGTCAAAGCCTCACTAATACCTTCTTTTTCCATGATCTGAAATGAAGCGCAGTCGGTTAGACTCCAATTCTTATCAGCCCGTTTCGCGTAAAGCGATACGGCTTCATTAAACTGAATGCTTGTCTGGGCAATAATTTTGACATTTGGATTCTCTTGCTGTTGCTTGATAAATTCCACAGCTGCTTTTCGAAGCATAATTTGCTTACGGAAATATTTATCATTAAGAAGCTCTGTTAAAACCATTTCGCTTGTGATTGTAATCACTTGATCTAATGCCTTCGATACAGATTTAGCCTTTTCGTGAATTTCATCTTTAGGATTCAATATAGCAATCCAATAGCATGTATCGGCAAATACGGATTTCATTCGTCCTCTTTAGGCATACCGTAAAGGTAGTGATCCAGATTCTTAGAGAGATCTTTAGGCACTTTATCCCATACCTCGTCAGGCACCGAAGCCCCGATCTCGACAGCAATCTCCCAGATAGGCCGAGCGTTTGGGTCATACATGGTCTCACCTGCTTTCTGCAATATCATTTCTTCAACTGAGACAATACGCCTGAATTTGCCATCAGGAGATGTGAACTCTGCTTTTCCTTTTACCTGCAATCTCTGTGTTGAATGTTCGCGAAGTGCATTAGTTATGATTTCTTCCTGTTCCGCCGTAAATTTTCCCGGAATTTTGGTCCCATCACTCAATCGCAAAGTGAAATTGCATCCATCAAGGTCTGCGGACCGAACCTCGCCTGTAAGATCAATAATTTCCGCCTCTTGACCTTCTTTAACCATGAGAATCCTCCTGAGAAAATCAGTCCAAACCTTCTATATTTTAAGTTTATCACAGAAGCTTTATATAATTCAAACCCCTTTCAACCTGACGAAAGCGTTCAAAAAATTCACGGCACCTTGTCCCTGTCTCCTATCTTCCTGATTACATGAGCTGGTCTTCCCGCGGCAAATGAATGGTCCGGGATGTCGTCCAGGACAATCGAGCCGGTGGCTATGACACAGTGGTCCCCGATGGTCACTCCCCTGAGCACAATGGTATGAGACGGAATCCAGACATGCGAGCCAATGTTGACCGGAGCGGTCTTGACCCGTGAGTCATTATCAAGCTTATGCAGGTCCGAGTCCAGGATCATACACCCGTATCCGATCAGGGCGTGGTCCCCGATGGTGATTCTCTCCGAGGCACCGTAAAGCCCTCCGGAGAACCAGCAGTTCTTGCCCAAAGTGATCTCCGCCCCGGCTTTGCATGAAAAGACCAGGTTATCGTTAAATGTCTGAAACCATGTCCCTGCTCCGATGGAAACGCGTGAGCCGGGCTCGAGGTTGAAGAACACCTTGTGAATACCGCGCTCAATAATCACGCGGTCTCCCAGCTCCACCCCACCGAGGCCGCGCAGGCTGAATGTGCCCGCATCTATACGGCAGTCCCTCCCGAACCGGACACGGTCCCGGTAACGAAAGCGAAGCCATTTATCTCCCATGATAGACCACAGCCTGTATGCACGAAGGATCAGGAGTTCACGCCGGGTGAAACCCGATGTAGAGCGCGACTGGAAATTCTCACTCATTTACCTACACCGCCCCTGGCAAGCGTTATTACGCCCACCTCTTTTGCCCCGGCCCTGCGCAAGACACGCGCGCACTCCTTAACCGTGGCCCCGGTGGTATAAACATCATCCACCAGAAGAACATCACGGCCCTTTATCTGTTCCGGCTTTTTCAAATCAAATGCACCGCGAACATTGGCCTCGCGCGCCCGCAGAGTGAGACCGTATTGCGGCATGGTAAACCGTCTGCGCCGGAGATTATATAGCGAAAGTTCCAGGCCATTCCTCTTTGAAAGAGACCGTGCAAGCAGGGTCGCCTGGTCAAAGCCGCGCTCCCTGAGGCGCCTCTTATGCAGTGGCACGGGAATGACCAGATTGAATCCGCGGTCCGCCATGTCCCGGTCATATACCTCTCCGAGAAGATCAGCCAGGGGCCGGCACAGCCCATGCCGGGCATGGAACTTGAATTCACGGACAGCATCCCTCAGGGCCTTGTCATAAATCCCCCATGACCTGGCCCGCTTAAAAGGGGGCCTTCTCTTGATGCATCTTCCGCAAAGATGCGCAGGCACCGTCTCGGACAAAAAGGGAGCACCGCAGACAGGACACTTGGGCTCCTCGATCATGACCATGTCCTCCCGACAAGAAGAGCAGAACCCGCCTTCGCCATCCTCCAGAGGATCACGGCAGAGCGGGCATGTTGGAGGAAACACCAGACCTGCTGAGGATGAGACAAATGAGGACAGGCGTAATTCAAGCACCAAAGCGTTCCAGCTTGAGCGCGTGGGCCATGGCCAGGGGTAAAAGCGAGGTGCTGGGAATCCTGCCCAGACCCCCGTGCATACAGGCCCGCTCACCGAACTCCGTTTCCCGGTCAGGGATGCAGTTCGGACTCGCAAGCAGGACCGGCAGGGGATGCCATGAATGAGCCTTCAGGACCGCGGGCGTGGAGTGATCGCCGGTTATGATAAGTGCCTCCGGATTTAGCGCAAGCACCCGCGGAACCTCCCGGTCAACCGCCTCTATCACATCCACCTTGCGCGACCAATCGCCATCCTCGCCCGCACTGTCCGTCTTTTTGACATGGACGAAAAAGAAGGTGTAATCCGCATAGACCTGTTCAAGAACATCAAACAGGTTCTCCAGACGGTCTCCTACATCAAGAAGGTCCATCTCAAGAAGCCTCGCCAGCCCCCGATACATGGGATACTGGGCTATGGCCGCGGCCTTCAACTTGTAAACCCCGGCCATGCTCGGATACCTGGCAAAACTTGAAATCCCGCGGAGGAGCAACATGTTAGCCGGCTGTTCGTGTTTGAGTATATCTTTGGCCTGCTTGATAAAATCATTGGCCAGCGTCGCGGTCTTCCGGCTCGGCTCGTCCCCCGGCTCCAGTGGCAAAGGCCTTTTGCCCGTAACCTGCGGATCGGTGTCATTGAGCCTGTCGCCCAGGCCCGGGGCGCGAATGACCACCGCGGCCCGGTGTTCCTTGACCGGACGAACGAACAGCTCCGCGGCCCCGAGCTTGATCTTGTCCAGCCTTGCCGCAAGTTCCACGCATCTCTCGGTGGAGATGCGTCCGGCCCGGCGGTCCGTGACAACACCATTGTCGTCCACGGTGCAGAAGTTTATTCGTATGGCAATGTCCCCTGGCTTGAGCGGAAAATCTATACCAAGGGCCTCGAGCACCCCCCTGCCCATAAGGTATTTGACCGGGTCATACCCGAAGAGCGAAAGGTGGGCTGGCCCGCTTCCCGGGGAGATACCCGGGGCTATCGGGTCTGCAAGGCCGCAGGTGTTTTTCTCGACCAGTGCGTCCATGTGGGGCGTGCGTGCAAGCTCAAGCTCGGTCTTGCCATCCTGCGAGACCGGCATTCCGCCCAGACCGTCCATTATCAGGAACACTATTTTCGAGTCGGTCTCGCGTGCCAGGTCCTTTACCAAGTCCTGATAGTAATTCATCCCATGTCCCCTTTCCAGGAAGATATTTATATCTTATATTAGATATAGCCCTTTAGTTCAAGGGGCTCGGCTTCTCGCCCGGTAATTGCCCAGCCGCGCAATTGCAATCAAGCCCAGAATGCCGAGCCAGGATATAATGGCGAAGTACAGGCTTATGATAAAGGACTTCGGCTGATAGCGAAAATGCACAAGGTGGTATCCGGGCTCAACCTTTACCGCGCGGAAGGCATGATCCGCGGGAAGAATGACCTGCTCTTTGCGATCCACCCAGACCCTCCAGCCGGGCGCGTATTGATCCGAGAGCAAAAGCATGCCCGGAACCTGTGCGCGCACCATCACCATCACCTCATCCGACTCATACCTCTCGATGAGCACGCCCTCCCCGCGCCGCATTTTTCCGGACCCTTCGGACTTGTCTGTCCCGATTATCTCCAGGCCCGGATCAGCCTCAAGCACAGCCAGTCTATCAGGCTTGAATTCCGGGCTTCTCATGAATTCCAGCCGGGCCTCGCAGTCCGGAATTATCCTGTAATCATGAACCAGAAAAGCGCGGGACATGGCAGTCGGATTCCGGAAGATGTTAACCTCTGACAGGTTGAGCCGCACGAAATGCTTGTCCGGATTGTATATATGAGGTCTCACCAGGATCAACCGGTCCGGGCCGCGCCTTGCAAGAGCCTTTGCCGAAATGCACAAGGTGGTCCTCCTGGCCCAGATGTCTTCAAGGGATATGTCAAAGTTCCCGGCAAGCTCGCCCGGCTCAATCTCAAGCATCTTCTCAAAGAGCACCCTCCTTCCACCGCTTTCGGAAAGTTCAGCGACCTCCAGGAGAATTGGCCCGGGCCGGGTTTTTCCTGGTGCTGATATTCCGAGACGGAGGTGGTCTCCGGCGCGAAAGTAAAGGTCAAGTCCAAAGGTCGCAGGCGGAAGGAGCTCAAGATCATTCCAGTTAATCCTTCGTGCCTGGCCTGAAACCGGGGAGAAGCGATCTGTCTCGTAGGCAAGGAAATAATGTGTCGCGTCCTTGATGTTCCTGTTACGGGAAACGATGAATCGGAGGTTGAGCAGGTTGATGAAGGGGATAGTTTCCGGGCCTATGAAGTCCCCGCGCTTGAGTATATTCGGGGTCTGGATGTCCGCGATCTTGCCGTGCGAAAGCCGGTATGAGCGTGGATCAAGCAAAGACATGAACTCGGTGTAACGGAGCGTGGATAAAGTGATATATGCATCCGGCGCATCAGTGCCATAAAGCACTCCGGACTGCAGGGGGATGTCCAGCTCGTGGTAGCGGTCAAAAGGATACACGATCAAAGACCTGGCTCGATCCTTTTGCGCCTTGAAGAAGCGGATGTATTCATGGTTATAGTCCATGATGGTCTTCGGGCGCTGGGGCAGATGTGCGAATGCAGTGGGGATAAACTCAAGGGCAAGTACAATGCCCAGCATCAGGGTGCCGATACGGGGACTGCGGCGCATGAAGGATAATACCAGAAAGAGGATTGCGATGATTCCAATGACCCAGCTTGCAAAGAGCCTGGCCTGGAAGAAATGCGCAATCACATCCCGTGCCACGGGGTCGGTCTGAATTTTTTCATGGAGATGAAAGACCTGTAGCAGTAAAATGGCCGCCGTGGTTTCGATTAGAAGGACAACGGATAGCACACGGCTTGCGGCTGATTTGGCGAGATTGCCCTGCACATGATCCAGGCCAATCCCCACAAGCAAGGCCATTAACATAAAAGCCTGGGCAAGCATCCGGCCATGAGGGATGAAGCGGTTGAGGAGCGGAATGCGGTAGACCACCCATAGGATATTGAACCAGTTAAATGTGATTGTCAGTATGAGGAAGATCAATCCTGCTATGAGCAGAACCCTCCGGTCGCTTCTGATCCGTGCCAGGGCATACACGATGAAAAGTAGTGTGAAAAGATTTCCAATGGAAAGCCAGAAGAGCCATGCCTCAATCCAGAATCTGGGCATTGTGAATGCCCGAAAAAGGGGGTAGTCAAACCCAATGGAGCGAAAACTCCTGTTCGTTTCCTCCAAGGCAGGGAGAAACTGGAGCAGACCCAGTGCCACGCCAATGATAAATGCCGCGGCAAAGATCAAGATCACACCGGGCCGACCCCGATATCGAGTCACGAGCAGGGCCATGAATCCAAGTCCTATCACCACATCCTGGAGCACTATCACCTCTATATGCCCGGAGAGCCACTGGGCTCCCATGGATACCCCTGCCAGAACCAGGAATTTTATCCGCCGCGTGTGGACCACCTGATACAAAAATGCATAAATCCAGGGGCTAAAGCCCATGACAAAGACCCTGGGCAGGAAGTTCTCCTGGAAGCTCGGCACCAGGTGTCCCAGCCCGAACCACAGAGCCCCGAGGCATGATGCAAAAGGCCGGACCCGGATTACGCGTGCAAGGTAATAGAGCCCCAGACTTCCGAGCAGGAGATGAAACCACTGGTTCAATGGTGTTGCGTTCACATATTGCCAGAGATAAAAGATTATCCCGGGAGGATAAAACGCGCTTCCGTGGCCCCAGCCCGCGAAGTTCAGGCCGGCATATAAATGAGGGCACCAAAGCGGGAACCGGCCTGATGCGAAACTCTGGTTGATGAAGAGCCGGTAAAGATACCACTGGGTCTCGTCCTGGTAGCTCGGAAGAATCGTGGTAAGCCCTTGTATCCAGGTAGGAATGAAAAGGCAGGTGATGATGACAAGGATGATGAGGCTGGCCGTGATGTCCGCTTTTTTATCCGAAGAAGTGCAGTCAAGATATTCTTTTGAACCGCAGAGACGCAAAGATCGCAAAGAAGATTCTATTTTATATTTTTGTTTTTGCATCCTCTGCGCCTTTGCGGTGATTTAGGCTTGAGACTTGAGGCGTGAGGCTTGAATATTCCCCACCCTTCCTTTGTCAACCACCGCGGCCAAGGCTAAGGCGGTCAAGATGGCGGGTTACTTCAGCATCATGCCCGACTCTTTAATTTTATACTTTCCTCTTTGCGTCCTTTGCGCCTTTGCGGTAAATTTATTCAGTCCTCTCAACTGGAGGCAAATCAGGCGGCCCCCTGGTTCAGCTCGTTTACCTTGCTCTCCACAATATTCCGTATCTCGGCCAGCCGTTCCTGGCTCTCTGCCTCAAATCGCATCACCAGCATGGGCTGGGTGTTAGAAGCCCTGACCAGGCCCCAGCCGTCCGGAAACACCACCCGCACACCGTCAACTTCAATGGTCTTATACCTGTCGCGGAAGTATTCCTTTGCCTGGTCCACGATCTTGAATTTGCTCTCGTCGCTTGATGGTATCCGGACCTCCGGCGTGGAAAATGCCGGCGGCACATCCGAGAGAATCTCGGAGAGCTTTTTTCCTGACCGGGACATCAATTCAAGGAGCCTGCACCCTGTGTAGATGGCGTCATCAAACCCGAAATATCGGTGCTGGTAAAAAATGTGGCCGCTCATCTCCCCTCCAAGCTCTGCGCCAAGCTCTCGCATCCTGGCCTTGATCAGCGAGTGGCCAGCCTTCCACATCACTCCCCTGCCGCCGTGCTTTTCTATGTCGTTAAAAAGGCGGTGCGAGCATTTGACCTCTCCCACTATGGTCGCACCGGGGACTTCCTCCAATACGGCCCGGCTGAGCACGATCATGAGGATGTCGCCCCACACTATCTCGCCCCTCTCGTCAATCACTCCGATCCGGTCCGCATCGCCGTCATATCCGATTCCTACATCAGCGCCCGCATCAAGCACTTCCTTCCGCAGGTCTACCAGGTTTTCGGGAACTGTGGGGTCAGGGTGGTGATTGGGGAACCGGCCGTCCATCTCGGTATAAAGCTCGATC
The DNA here is from genome assembly GCA_964580655.1 of uncultured bacterium. Taxonomy (GTDB): domain Bacteria; phylum RBG-13-61-14; class RBG-13-61-14; order RBG-13-61-14; family CAZOMR01; genus CAZOMR01. Next base: position 9,185 of record CAZOMR010000008.1, on the reverse strand, counting down.
ACCTCGCACCCGAGTTTTTCAAGGATGGGTCTTGCAAAAGGTCCGGCAGTGCCATTGCCGGCATCCACCACCACCTTCATCGGCCTTGAGAGCTTTATGTTATCCGTAATGTAGCGGATGTATTCATCGGCTATGTTGTATTCCCTGCTTGACCCGACACCTGCGGGAAAGTCCTCTGTCTGGATGATGGTCTTCAACTCCTGGATTCCGGCCCCGTAAAGCTGATCGTGGCCCAGGCTGATCTTGAACCCGTTCTGGTCCGGAGGGTTATGCGAGCCGGATACCTGGACTCCCCCGTGGGCCTCCAGGTTAAACAGGCTGAAGTAATGCATGGGCGTGGTTGAAACGCCGATGTCCGTGACCTCAAGGCCGCTCCTCATCATGCCCTCGCAAAGTGCCCGGCTCAAAGACGGCGAGCTTAAGCGGCAGTCCCGGCCAAGGATCACCTGATGACCGCCGGACCGGGTGATTACGCGGGCTACAGCCCGGCCGAGAATATGAGCAAACCCCTCATCAAAATCCTTGCCCTCAACGCCCCGGATATCGTATTCCCGGAAAATAGATGGATTCATCAGCATCTCTTTATCTCCGTATGGAATCTTTTACCAGACATCTTACCCGCAAACTAAATCCCGGTCAAGCATTCAAAGACTTCTGGGAATAGCGGGCCGTCTAAAACCCATTTTTATGTCGCAGGCCCTCAAATTATGTTTTACTCTTGACATCAGCAGGTCTCATGATTATGTCTTTAGCAGGTGAGGACATGGGACTGCTAATAAAAAGCTTGAAAACCAGGATAGCTGGAGTATAATAGTAATTTGGGCAAGGGTGCGAAGGAAAAAAGGGGAGTAAGAATTGCCTATCTACGAGTATGAATGTCCGAATTGCGGCGTGTTCGAGGTAATGCAGAAGATCACGGATGAGCCTCTCCAGCGTTGTCCCAAATGCAAGCACAAGGTTAAGAAGCTCATCAGCGAGAGCTCTTTTCATCTCAAGGGCACGGGGTGGTATGCCACTGACTATGCTCAAAAGGGAAAGGGCAATGGCAAGGAGTCCAAGGCCAAGGACGACAAGGCCAAGAAGGGCGTGGATTTATCCAGTGAATCAAAGGAGTCCAAGGCCAAGTCCGTGGAATCTGAAGATAAAAAGGATTCCCAAGACAAACCCGGGTCTTCATCTAAAAAAGACTGACCCTGCTATATCTTCTTTTTTACCTTTTTTATTCTATCCAGCAGGAGCCTCAAGAACCGCTGGCCGTCTATTCTCTTCGGGGCGCGGACCTGGAGCCTCTCGTCTAAATCCGCCACATCCCTTGACACCATCACCTTTTTCTTCTCAAGCCATATCTTGATGGGGATGATCCTGGAGAAGATAGACGGGTCAATCAGGTATGCCGCACCGACAGGGTCCCAGGGATAAAAACCTCCCTTGGCCATGGCCTTCTGTTTTCGAGCGAGTATTGATATTGCGAGACGATTGAGCTTGAGCCATCTGCGGACTGCTGGCAGGAATGGATGAATAAGGAGTGATGGCTCGCGTTCAAGCTCGTTGAGATGTTTTTCGGTGAAAGCGACCTGGAAGCAGAGTTCCATGGTTGCGATGATCTTGGGAACCGGTGTTTGAAGGACCAGATTGCTTGCATCGGGATGGGCCGCGAAGTTGAACTCCCCTCGGCCTGTGTTGAGCCTTCCTCCCATCATCACGAGCTCCGGCACCATGTCCATCAGTCCGGGGTTATGATATATGGCCGCGGCCAGGTTTGTGAGGGGGCCGATGGTTACCATGGTGACCTCACCGGGGAATCTCTTGATAGTTTCCGCGATGAAACGCGAGGCCTCTGTGTCCCGGTCTATATGCCGTGACATCCATCCAGCGCCCTTTTTAACAGGGATGTCATCCCGGCCGGCAAGATGTAGCAGTCGCTTTGCATGGGCATAGGTGCGCTTGATGCTGGAGTTGCCGTAGGTGCAGGTCAGGCCCATCAGCTCGACCTCTGGGGAGGCAAGGATCATGATGATGGCCAGGTCATCGTCAATATCAGTGCCTAGACGCACCCCCAGAGCCGGGTCTGTATCCAGGATGATCTTTCGCACACCCATAGCCGGGTCGGTATCCGGGATGATGTTTCGCTGGCCACTCATTTCAGGTATTTCTCAAGGAATCGGTAAACCTCCTGCCAGGCCAGTTTGCCCGGGCCTCTCTTGGCCGGAGTAAAGAATAGATACTGGTCCGCCTCAGGCACGAGCAGGAACTTAAAGGGCTTCTGGTTCTTCAGGAGCGCTGATTTTGCGAGTTGTGCCTGTCGCAATGGCACAAAGTTGTCATCCCCTGCATGGATAATAAGAACAGGGGCATGCATCTTTTTCATTTCATAGCAGGGCGAGAGAGGCCGGTATAATTCTGGCCGATCCTCCGGGGACCCGCCCATGCGCCTGGCAAGGTCCTTGCGTATTTGCAGTGTGAGAATATTGTCCCGGCGAAATGCGCCTATAGGGTCCAGAAAATCAACCGGTGCGTCAAACACCACTGCGGCCTTTATATCAGTCCTTTTCTGGCACAAGAGGTAGGTGAGTGTGCCTCCGATGTCCCCGCCGATCAGGGCTATCCGATCCGGGTCCATAAAGGGTTGCCTCCTGATCATGTCCAGGCCAGCTTCCAGATCATCCAGGTCCTCCCACAGGCCAGCCCTCTCTCCCTCTGATGCCCCGAATCCACGATAATGGCAAATCATGACTACATAGCCTTGCCGGGCTATGTCCTGGCCTTTTCTCACGATAAAACTTCGCTTCGGATCAAGAAAGAGTTCCTCCTGACGGCGACGTATCTCGCCGTGGTTCAGGAGGATCAAGGGCCACTTTCCCTCAACAGGCCGGATCAGGTCCGCGGACACCTGTAGGTCTCCGCTCGGATAGAAAATCCGGGTGTGGTTCAACTCCGGCTCCTTTTTGGCATTAAGCAAAACCGGCAAAACCAGTGTTGAGCCCAGCACCATAACAATCCATGCCCGGCCTGATAATTTCAACGGTAATTTCAACGGTAATTTCAACGATAATTTCAACAAGGTCTCTCCCCTGCGAGTTTTTTTTGGACCCGGGAGAAAAATTCCCGCTCTTTATTGAGAATATCCCCGATTTTCTGCGCGGCATTCTCGAATCCATCGGGTTCTTGCTTTTCGCTTATCTGCTTCAAGATCTGGCTGAGTTCGGTCCACTTTTCTGCGATGGCGAACATGTCCTCAGCAGGGGCCTCGGTCTTGAATCTCGGTTCCATCTTTGCTATCTCTTCAAGAAAGATGGCATAGAGTCTGCGAAAAGCTCCTCCACCTGTGCCGCGCTTCTCAATCACCTGATAGAACCATCGTGCGGACCAGGCCCAGTCCCTGGCAGAAGGCCATGATGGAATTCTTTCCTTTGCGCGCACCATACCCGGAAACCCCATGGGAACCAGGTCCCCGAATTCCGGGCTTTTCAGATCATTGGCCTGCCTTAGCAGGGCCTTTTGAATGGAAGCCTGCCAGTCCGGACATGGAAGCTGGAATTTGACCGGGATATGATCTCCCCGGACCTGATACCCGGGCATCTGGCTGTAACGGGCCTTCTGGATGGATTCGTATGGCGCTGCCTGAATTCCAGGCCACTCGGTGTCCGCGACATAGACCTCTTTCGCCGCATCATCATAGCCCCACATGCAGATTACATGTCCGGGAAAGTGGCTTTTGGATTTATAGTAATCCAGGTGAAAGATGTCCGCGCGAATGAGCACCGGGATACCCTGGTCAATATAGTCCTTTGATTGTTGAAGTGCCTCGGCAGGTGAAGGGCTTGTCTGCCACACCGATGGAATGCCCATAGCCGCGAAGAAATTTTCCTCCAGGTTCCGGCTCCGAACAGCGGTCATGCGAGTGGGGTTGAATTCTTCTGCTTCCAGGTAGGCGAAGCCGAGCCCTGAGCCCAGCCCGAAGCACAGCGCCTCGCTCATGGGCTGGCCCTTGAAGGTCATGACATCGGAGATGACCGTGGATGCGCAGTGCCATCCGGGCTGATGAATCCAGCCGGGTATCAGCTTTTTCATGTGCTGGAAAAGATTTACTCGGAGGTAACCTCCCGGATCAGACCGATCTGCTCCTCCAGGGCGCCTATCTCCCGCTCAAACTCGCATTCCCGGTTAACCGCTTTTTTCGTCCGGGCCAGCGAGGACAGCTTGTCGTCCACCTGACTCTTGAGCTGATCCAGGTTGCCTTTGAAGACCTTGACCTTTTCAACATCAATGTCTTCGATCTTGGGAAAAGTAACCGCCAATTTGCATTTGTAGAGATCATCCCAGCTCTTCTTATCAAAGGTGAAAAAGTTGAGGGTTATATTCATCATCTCGCCGAAGGTTAGTCGGGCCGTCTCCATTTGATGAATATATGGAATCTGGTCAAGCCGGCGGAGAAAATTTGCTACCGGCTCTTTATCCCCTGTGAAGGATACCTGCACTGGCTGAATCTTGAAGAATCCCTGCGAGCTCTCCGCCATGAAGCTTACATCAGAAACCGCTACAGCATTGCGCCCGGCCTCCTCGCGGATCGTGTTCTCGATCTCCACCGGGTCTATGGTTGCTGGAATTCTAATGGGTGCGGCTTGAAGCTCTTTGTTAAGCCTGTCGCGTTTTACCTCAAGCCGGTTCATCTCCAGATCAGATGGCGGCTTCCATGTGGCGTAAAATTGATCCAGCTCCTCAATCTGCCCTGTGAGCAACTCCTGGAGTCGCTGATAATTCAGATAATCATTCAGCACAAAAACGCCTGCGCCAACCACAATTATCCCGGCCAGAATGATGGCAATGCCTTTTCCCCAATTGACCTCGTCCCAATCAATCATGCTTGCCCTCCCCGTTTGGCAATCTGACCACTATCATACCATCTTTGCATCCCAGGTCAAGAAAATAACTAGAGATGGTTTCATAACCCGGATAGTAGGGGCGTGATTCATCACGCCCAGAAGGAGGGCGCAATAAATTGCGCCCCTACCCAGATGCCAGAATTTAACATAATGTTTCATGACAAGTTATGAAACCGTCTATACCCCTCAAGGATTGAACAGGTCCTTTAGTAGCTTTTCTCCCTCTTTCATGATTGTCTCTTCAATCTTCTCCCCCAGGCCGCATTTGAGGTTCTCCTGGATGATCTCGCCGTATTTCTTATTGTCCAGGGATATTCTGAGGTCGTCCGGGTAGCGGCCCTTTGCCCGGAGTGCCAGTACCAGTCGCCCCTTGCAGTCAAAGAGTCCGGGAAGATCAGCCGGTATGCCCGCCTGTTTGGCAAAATCACGGCTGGCATCCTTGTTAAAAATGACCCTGCCACGCAGGTTTGCCTTGTAATCCAGTCCGAGCTTCCCTTCCAGCTTGAAAACCCCCTGGTCATGCTTGAGCTTGCAGTCCTTGACAGTGATCTTTCCCTTTCCAACCCCGAATTCCGCGGACAGCTCCTTGAACCTGGTCTCTATGTTCCGCTCGAAAGCCTTGTCCCCGAGCGCTAATCTGCTCAATTTCTCCAGACTCTCGGAATTGATCCAATCACCCAGCACCCCCCCGACCAGGTCTACATTCTTGATAGTGCCGTCCTTGATCTGGATACTTCCCGAACCCTTGAGGCTCTTTGAGGCAACATCCCATTCAGTGCCACGGCCTTGAATCTTCATGGCTCCTTTGCCAGTCCCGTATATGGAATTATCCAGGCTGGTAAATGCCGTGAGCAGGGGATTCATCTTGATGTTCCTGAATTTCGGCTCCACGCTGTATCCGAGGTGTTTGCCCCTGAAATCAAGTGTGAGCGGCATTGAAAAGGTTCCCCCGGCCACGCTCAACCCGAGGTCTCTGCTGATAAAGCGTCCTTTCTTGATCTTGATCGTAGCCTTGATGTTCTTGATCGGCTCCTTCTCGTAAATCACCTTCTTGATGTTAATGGTGGCTTTACCAGAGGCCTTTGCGAGAAAGCTCTCTTCATCAAGCGCTTCTGACGGGGCGACTTTCTCCACCCCTTTGGTCTCTGCAGGTTCACTCTCGGGCAGATCGGCCAGTATTTTATCCAGATCAATCTGTCTGGATGAAAGCTCAAAGTCAAGCACAGGCGATGAGAAACCGGTTATTGAGCCATTAAAATCCAGATCAGAATGCCTGGCCACGAAAGAGGCTTTGCCAAGTGTTATAGTGAGCCTGTCCGTGTCCTCAAGACTGCCCGAAATCCTGCCCGCCAGTTCCAGGTCTCCGTCAAGGTTGTAATCCTTGAGAATTACAAGGTTCGACTTGAAGGTGTTGAGCGGCACCGTATTGGTGCGAAAATCCAGGTCCGCGGGCATGCCCTTGCCTGTGCCGATATTCCCGGACACGGAAAGCTCAAACCCGGTGAGCCGAGCCAGCGCCTGCTCAAACTCGTAACCCTTATCGCTGATCCGGAGTTTGACCTTTACATGACACTCCTCCCCCGGGACCTTGCGAAGGATGTCAGGATATGTAAGCTTCGCATTGCCCAGATTCAAATCCAGGGCCGCTGACATTATCTTCGCGTCCGAGCTTGCATGCAAAGATAAAGCCGAAGAGCCCTTCAACTCAACCCCCATATCCTGGAGGCTCTTCTTCACCGGCCCCAGGATAGCTATCAGCGGCTCGAGCTGAAAATTATTGCTCGTAGCTTCCGCGCTGAATTTCAAGCCCGCATCCGTCACCTCGCCCGTGCCTGTTATATTGAGAGTCAAGCCCCGGACCTGTAGAGTGCCTTTATCCAGGCTGAAGGATTTATCATCAAGCCTGGCTAACCCGCTATGCTCGAACATCAGGTCGAACTTGGGTGTCGGCATCCAGGTATGGTCCTTGTCCACATACGCAAACTCACGGATGCCAACCCTGCCGCTTGTCTTTAGACCCTCGTCAGCCCGGCCGGAAACCTTGAGGTCAATGTCCAGAATTCCGGAGGCAACCTCCACTGGCAAGGATCCCTCGTAGTAGGGCCTTAGAAAGCTGATATCGAATGGATGAAATTCGAGGCTCAACTCGGCCCCGGTCTCCTTGAATTCAAAGGCCTCGCCGATAGGCCCCACGGTTCCCTTGAGTTGAAAGTTCTTCTCCTGGGTCTCGGAACAGATGGCCGCAGAGAGGTTCAGACTGACAGGCCGGTCAAGTGCAAGGTCCTTCGCTACCACATCCAACTGCTTTATCTGCACGGATACATATTCCCCGGTAGGGGAATCCATGTCATCGAAAGTCAACTCCCCACCCTTGATCCGCACGGACTTGACAAGAAAATTCCTGCCCTCGCCCTTTGTTTCTGATTCCACCGGAGCCCCTGCATCCGGATCTTTCTCCTCCTTTGAAGGCTTAAGAAAATCATCGAGGCTTGTAACCCCTTTATCGTTTCGCTCAACATAGATTAGAGGCTGGATCAGTGCTATCTTTTTCACCTTGATCGTATCCGTAAGCAGGCTGAAAAGCCCCACACGAACCTCGACCTCATCCACATCAATAAGAGGCTCGTCGCTGAACCCCTCAAGATTTGAAACCACCAGTTGATTTATCTTGACACCAAACCCAAGGAGCTTGAGTTCTATCTTCCCGATCTCAACCTCCCTCCCGTTTAGAGCCTTCTCCGCCTGGGAGATTATCTGCCCACGGTAATTCTCCGGGTTGATGATAAATCTCAGCGCTATCATACCGATGATGATCACGCCGACTATAACCGCGGCCGCTATTCCTATCTTCTTGCCCATGCGATCCTGTCCTCCTTAAGCCTCCGTGAGCTTCTTTTGCAAAAGCTCGTTGACCTTCTGGGGGTTGGCCTTGCCTTGCGTGGCCTTCATCACCTGGCCCACAAAGAACCCTATCACCTTGTCCTTGCCCGCCTTGAACTGCTCGACCTGCCTCGGATTATCCGCGATCACCTTCTCTATCACTGCCATGATCGCGGCCTCATCCGTGACCTGCCTCAACCCCTTATCCTTCACAATCTGGGCCGCGGACTTGCCGCTATTGTACATCTCCATGAAAACGCTCTTTGCTATCTTGCCGGAGATCGTGCCGTCATCCACGAGCTTGAACAGGTCCGCAAGTGCATTCGGACTGACCGGGCACTCCGTTATCTCCCGCTCGTCCCGGTTCAGCTCGCGAAGGAGTTCCGTCATGATCCAGTTAGACGCCCGCTTCGCATCCACGCCCTCCCGGACAACGGCCTCGAAGTAATCTGCAAGATTCTTGTCCGCACAAAGAACCCCGGCATCGTATTCCGGTAACCTGTATTCTTCAATGAACCGGGCATTCTTTTCCTCCGGAAGCTCCGGCAGACTACCTTTCACGTGCTCGATCCACTCATCATCAATCACGAGCGGAAGAAGGTCCGGCTCGGGGAAATACCGGTAATCATGCGATTCCTCCTTGCCGCGCATCCCGATCGTCTTCCCCGAATCATCCTCCCAGAGCCGCGTCTCCTGAACCACCTCTCTGCCAGATTCAAGCACCCGCTTCTGTCTCTCTATCTCAAAGGCCAGAGCCCGCTGGACATGTTTGAACGAGTTCATGTTCTTCAGCTCTGTCCGCGTGCCAAACCTCTCGCTTCCTGAAGGCCTGATAGAAATATTCGCATCACAGCGCAGACTGCCTTCCTGCATGTTCCCGTCGCAAACCTCAAGGTATACAAGTATGTTCCTGAGCGTGCGCAGATACTCCACCGCATCCTCCGGAGAACGAAGGTCCGGCTCGCTCACGATCTCCATGAGAGGAACGCCAGACCGGTTGAAATCTACAAAGCTTAATTCAGCGGCCGTGAATTCATCCGAATGAACCAGCTTACCCGCATCCTCCTCCATGTGGATGCGCGTGATCCTGATCCGCTTAGGCCCGGACCCGGTCTGAATCTCCACCCAGCCGTGCTCCGCTATCGGGGACTCGTACTGCGAGATCTGGTAGCCCTTGGGAAGGTCAGGGTAAAAATAGTTCTTGCGCGCGAAATAGTTACGCTCCCGAATCTCGCAGTGCATGGCCAGTGCGGCTCTCAGGGTGTATTCCACAACCTGCCGGTTCAAGACAGGAAGAACTCCCGGCATGCCCAGGCACACAGGGCACACATGAGTGTTAGGCTCAGCCCCGAACCCGGTTGAGCACGAGCAGAATATCTTGGTCTTCGTCAAAAGCTGGGCATGAACCTCAAGACCGATGAC
>CAZOMR010000007.1:0-30414 GCA_964580655.1 uncultured bacterium | reverse complement strand
AAATCATCATAAAAACAATCTACCCCTTCACCCTTGTAAATTTGATGCACTGAATTATAGGCCTGATGCCAGTTGTAGGGGCGACTCGGGGAGTCGCCCGTACATTTTAGAGGTGTTGAGTGGAGTTGAAAGCGGGCTGAAATATTTTCAACGTGCAAGAAAGTGGGGTCAAATAATAGTGCAAGGTTCTGAGTTCAGAGTTCATGGTGAGTCGAGACTAAATTCTTCCTCCAGGTTTCGCATACGCTCAGCCCTCACGACTTTAGTTCAGAGTTCCCAGTTCAAAGTTCACCACCCTTGGTATATGGGCATGGCATATCTGGATGAGAATCATTCAGCGTTCAGTATCTGCAAGTAAAGATTGCGGCTTCGTGGCCCGTCAAACTCGCAGAAGAAGACTCCCTGCCATGTCCCCAGGGTAAGCCTTCCGTCCTCCACAGGGATGGTGATAGAAGGAGCTATCAAGCTGGATTTGATATGAGCATCCGCATTGCCCTCTGTGTGCCGCCAGTTTCTCCGATGCGGAAAATGTTCTGAAAGTGCATCCAGTATGTCCTCTGCAACCGCAGGGTCCGCATGCTCGTTCACGGTAACCCCGGCTGTGGTGTGCGGCACATAGGCCACGCAGAGTCCGCTTTTTACACCGCTTTCCTTCACTGCCCGGGAGACCTCTGATGTGACATCAATCATCTCGATCCGTGTTTTAGTCTTCACATTGATTTTTTTCATCGCACATTCCTCCTTATTCACTCTGAAAGAACTGGCACTATCTTACCGAGAATGGCCGGTCGCTTCGCTCCGGTCGCCCCGGGAACATTGCAGGGCCTTTTATGATATGCCTCGTAGGCCAATACGGCAAATGCCATGGCCTCCTTGGCCTCGGCTGGAATACCGTAATTATCCGAGAATACAATCGGCACAGGAGAGAACCTCTTTGCAAGCAGGCTCATCAAGGTCATGTTCTTCACTCCCCCTCCGGAGGCTATGATCTCATCCGGCCATTTACGCTCCGGCAAAAAATTCCTGCAAAACAGGTAAATGCTCTCAACGCTCAGGGCCGTGGCCGTTGCAATGAGGTTCCTCCATTGAGGCAAACTTCGGGGCCTGGCCTTTCGTATCAAATCAGCCGTGAACTCCGGGCCGAATTCCTCGCGGCCGCATGACCTGGGAGGTTTACGCCTGAAAAAGGGATGTCGGAGAATTCCCCGGACCAGATTCTCGTCTGCAATTCCAGCCGCGGCCAGCTTGCCGGCCCTGTCAAACCCTTTCCGGCCTTTCGTCATCCCTCGCACAAGCTCATCTATCACCATGTTTCCCGGGCCTGTGTCCGAGGCCGTGATCCCCTCAAGCCCCTGATTCCCGGCAGGAAGAAGTGTCAGGTTGGCTATGCCACCTATATTGAGGATCAGCCTGTTTCTGTCCGGATGCTGGAATAAGAGAGAGTCCACATAGGGAACAAGCGGTGCGCCTTGCCCTCCTACGGCAATATCCCCGGCTCGGAAATCCGCTATCGTGGTGATTCCTGTCCGGGCCGCAATCACGGCAGACTCTCCGATCTGCATGGTCGCTCGCACGCGATATTTCCCCATCCTCTTCAGCCCCGGAAGATGATGAATGGTCTGCCCGTGCGAGCCGATAAGCGAAACATCCCCCGGGTTTAGGCGGACTGAAGAAAGGAGCGAGAGCGCGGCATCCGCAAAGAGCTCGCCCAGGTAATAGTTGAGCCTCGCGATCTTATCCGCCTTGTTCACCGAATTCACCGAGCCCTTTCCCGTGTCCGAGGCCTCCCGGATCAACTCAACCGTAAACCTGGAATAAGGGTAAGTGTGAAAATGTAAGACCCGCGTCTGAACCCCTCTTCGCCTCCTCCCTATCACCTCCACCAGCGCGGCTGTGATCCCGTCCATGGAGGTCCCGGACATCAAGCCGATGATCTTCATTTATTCCCCTCAACCGCGCTCCGAAACTCACGGCGCATCTCGCGTCTCAGCCTTGCATCCTTGAGCACCACTGCCCCGGTAAGCGCTAATGCTTTCACGGCCTGCATCATCATCTCCATGCCCGCCTTGCTCCCTGCGGCCCGTGCGAATCCGGGGGAATGGGCCGCGGCTCTCAGTCCCCCGATCCTCAAGGTCGGAGAAATAGTAGGAACCCGCTGGCTGACATTGCCTACATCAGTGCTACCAAGAGCCTGGTCTTCCGGTCCCTGCTCGATCTCAATGCCCATAGAGACAAGATTTCTTTCGAACACACGGCCAAGCGCCCGGTTGGGAATAAAGGGGGCGTAAGCCTGCCTTGTCTTGACATCCGCGCGAACACGGGCCCCGGTAGCATGAGCCGCAGACCTGGCGCAGGCCACAAGCTTTTTTGCCAGGGCTTGCGTCTCCTTCATGGTCTGTGCCCGAACATAGAAGACGGCCTCTGCTCGCTCCGGTATGATGTTGGCCGCCACTCCGCCATCCGTGATGATCCCGTTAATCCGCGCATTCTCCGGGATGCCCAGGCGAAACGCATCCACACCATTGAAAGTCCTGATAACAGCATCCAGTGCGTTTATGCCCTTCTCAGGTTCTGCCGAGGCGTGTGCGGCCTTTCCTTGAAAAGAAAGCTTCACCTCAAGCAAAGCAAGCGAGAGCTTAAAAATCTCGGTCTTTCTATCCGGATGCACGAGCAGAGCCGCATCAAGACGATCAAAGACACCGGCCCTGACCAGGCGGACTTTGCCGCCGCCTGACTCCTCGGCGGGACAGCCGATCGCCTCAACACTGCCTGCAAGAACTGGTAATGCCCGACGAAGGCAGGCCGCGGCCCCCGCGCTTGCCGTTCCGATCAGATTATGGCCGCACGCGTGCCCGAGCCCCGGAAGAGCGTCCATTTCAGCTAGAAATCCGATAGCTGGTCTTGGCCTTTTGCATATCAGGCGCGCACGAAAAGCGGTCTTCATACCGGCCAGCCTCTCCTCAACCTCAAACCCCTCGGCAGTCAAAAAACTCTGCAAAAGCCCGGAAGCCCGCTTCTCTTTAAAGGCCAACTCCGGATGACGCCATATCTCCAGTGCGATCTCCATCAATTGAGGCCGCAGGGTCTCGGCCACTTTGAAAACGCGTTTCAGTTCACCGGAACTTAGATTCATTCCTCATTCCTTTAAGAGTCACTGTTTGACAAGTCCCCGGGTTTAATCTATCATTTTACAAATCGGGATGTGGCGCAGTTTGGTAGCGCGCTTGGTTCGGGACCAAGAGGTCGCGGGTTCAAATCCCGCCGTCCCGATTCTTTTTCAGAGAGATCCATGATATTTAACATCTCCCTTCTCGCCCTCGCATATCTTATCGGAGGAATTCCCACAGGTTACATTATCACACGATTTGCCGGAAACCTGGATATCCGCGGGATCGGCTCAGGCAACATCGGCACCACCAATGTCTATCGGGCGCTTGGCCTGCGCTGGGCCCTTTTCACATTCATCTGTGACGCGCTCAAGGGAGTCTTGCCAGTGCTGGTTGTCTCGCTTGTCTCGGCTTCTCCCTGGTGGAGGGCCGGAGCCGGTCTGCTCGCTGTCACGGGTCATCTCTTTTCTCCTTACCTTCGTCTCCATGGTGGAAAGGGCGTGGCAACAGCCTTCGGAGCCATTCTCTGCCTGGTGCCTGTGGCCGCGATCATAGAATTCTCCCTCTGGGCCCTTCTTGCGTTTCGCCTGAAAATCATCAGCATAGCAAGCCTGCTAGCCGCGATAGCACTTCCGGTCATGGTGGCAATCTTCAGCCCGGTTACAGCCTTCCGCTTGCTGGCGCTTTGCCTTTCAACACTGATCCTTTTCTCTCATCGCGAGAATATCCGGCGGCTCTTTCGCGGCGAGGAAAAGCCGCTTGAGCGAAAAAGAGCCGGATCATCGCCGCCCTGAGGATTTCTTTCATGAGGTGTAAATCTCCGTCGCCAGAGGATACCTTCCCCATTTATCGTAGGCCCTCCACGCCATCCGCTCATACGCGCCTTTTACCGCGATGGACCACTTGTCCGCATACTGCATGCCGATTAGTCCGCCGTTATAACATCCGAGGTGTCTAATCATCTTCTTGACATACGCTTCTATTTCATCCGGATTCCCGCGTGGCAGGACCTCCTGGATGTCCACCACATTACAGAAAGCGACCTTGCCCCCGAAATTTTTTCCCACATCCTCTATCCCGGTCATGTTGGGAGAGTCAAACTGGAGAATGTCCACGCCGGCCTTGATGAGTTCCGGGATCAGCTTGTATACCCGGCCGCATGAGTGAAGCATGAATTGCATGCCCAGCTCATGACAGCGGTCAACCACCCGTTTGTATCTGGGCGTGAAGAAATTAGCGAACATCTCAGGGCTGATAAAGGCATTGATCTGTGTGCCGAGGTCGTCGGTGGTGGCGAAGCCGTCCATGCCATACTCGTGAAAGGTCTCGATAAGGCCGACGAAGTAATCCGCGATTATGTCCAGGAGACGGCCTGACTCATCGGGATATAGAATCAGGTCGGTCATGAAATTCTCGAACCCGCGCATAAAATGAAACCTCTCAAAGAGAAAGGTGGCCTCGGTGCCCATGCAGTAGCGGTCTCTGCCCAGCCTTTTTGTCCAGCCGTATCTGCACCAGCGAAACCGGGAATGATCACGCGGGTTAGGAGGCTTGAACTCATCAAGTAGACCCCAGTCTTCCTGGATAGCTCCCCTCTTGATGCACCCGCGGGTGCTCACTCCGGGATCAATGTCCCAGATGCATCCCCAGTCATCAATGCAGTCCCGCCGCATCTTGCCCCAGCCCCGCGGCAGTTTGCGTCTGGGACGCCACAGTCCGAACCGGATGATCTCATCATACACATAGGGGTAATACGGCTCCGCAGGCTCCCAGTATTTGCTGGGAAGGGTAAAATAGGTCATGACATCGCTTTTCAAGATGTTGACCCGGTAGATCGGCACACGGTCTGGACCATTGAATTCAACCGCGCGCTTGACTCTCTCCCGAGAGCTTATCCTCGTTTCAGCCATCAGACCTTCATCAGGTATTAATCCGTATTTTATCAGCGAGGATTAAAAACTTCAATTTATTTCTTTTTTCCCGATCTCTTTGGATTCCTTGAAAATTTTTTTAAAGATTTTTCTTGACAAATTCAAAAATTTTACTTAAAATAATATATTTGAATTTTTGGCTGGTGTAGCTCAACAGGTAGAGCAGCTGATTTGTAATCAGCAGGTTAGGAGTTCGAGTCTCCTCGCCAGCTCCATGTGTATAAGTGCATTTAAAACTGGAGGGGTTCCCGAGCGGTCAAAGGGGACAGACTGTAAATCTGTTGCCAAATGGCTTCGGAGGTTCGAATCCTCCCCCCTCCACCAGGGGCGCTGGTGGAGAGGAGAAAAAATATGAAGTGGTCATGCGGGAGTAGCTCAGTTGGCAGAGCATCAGCCTTCCAAGCTGAGGGTCGCGGGTTCGAGGCCCGTCTCCCGCTCCAGTAGTAGCCGAGGCTGGCTGTTTGGGAAAAACAGGGTTTTTGGCGGAAGCGGAAAAGCAAGAGGGAGCTTAAGAGGCAGAAGCTGTGAGCAGGCTTACGGAGTGAACATTAGAAGGACCGAGAGCATTTCATTCTATCGCTTATGAGGGAAAGAGCATTGGAGAATCTAAAGCCTGGATGCAGGCGTTCAATCTTAAGAGATTGTGAATGCCCACGTAGCTCAGTAGGTAGAGCACTTCCTTGGTAAGGAAGAGGTCACCGGTTCGACCCCGGTCGTGGGCTGAGGTATCTGATTTAATGGGTGATGGGTTCGCGGGAGCAGTAACAGAAGATTAGAGTGAGCGGAGAAAATGGCCAAGGATGTCCGAATTGTTGTGACGATGGCTTGCGAGGAGTGCAAGGAGCGCAATTATACGACCATGAAGAACAAGAAGAACACTCAAGATCGCCTTACGCTGAAGAAATATTGTCCTCGGTGTCGGCATCACACGGTTCACAAAGAGGTTAAATGAGGGGCAGGTTGTGCAGGCCAGTAGCTCAATTGGTAGAGCACCGGACTCCAAATCCGACGGTTGGGGGTTCGAGTCCCTCCTGGCCTGCCAGGGAATGAAATGGCGATAGATAACCAGCGAGTCGCGCTTTACTCTTTTGTGGGGCTTGGCCTTGTGGTCTGGTTCGTGTTGTGGAGGTTCTTCGGCTCGATCATGGAGCTTTTGTTGCCGGGAGAGGTTGTCTTCGGCATCCCCCTTGAGAACCTTCTCGGTCTTCTGGCCGCTGGCATAACGGCCCTGATAGGGGTGCTTGTATGGAGGAACGAGCAGGCCAACCGTTTCTCTAACGAGGTGATCGTGGAGTTGAAGAAGGTAAGCTGGCCCAACTGGAAGGAACTGCGCGGTTCCACGATCGTGGTTGGGGTCATGACCCTGGTCGTTGCCCTTGTCCTGTGGATTTTTGACAAGATACTCGATTTTGCGATGAAGCTACTTCTCTAGGAATGTAGGAATGGACGAGACAGCGCACGAAGGAGAGGTCATGGCCCAACAGGAGGCTATGAGATGGTATGTGGTTCATACCTATTCCGGTTTTGAATACAAGGCCAAGGAAGCGCTTGAGGGCCGGATCAAGCAGGCCCCGGAATTGCAAGGGCTTTTCCAAGAGGTTCTGATCCCGGCGGAGGAAGTTGTGGGTCTGGTAGGAGGTAAGCGGAAGGTCAGTCAGAGAAAGTATTTTCCGGGGTATATGCTGGTGCGGATGGTGCTTAATGATGATACCTATAGTTTGGTCAAGAACACTCCGAAGGTAACCGGGTTCGTGGGGGGGCAAGGCCAGCCTGTCTCGATTCCTGACGAGGAAGCACAACGGCTGACGCAGAGAATTTCAGAGGATTCACAGCGGCCCAAGCCCAAGGAGATGTTCGAGCGCGGGGAGGTCGTCCGGGTAGTGAATGGGCCCTTTGCCAGCTTTAACGGGATAGTGGATGAGGTTAAGCCTGAGAAGAACAAGCTTCGCGTTCTCGTGAGTATCTTCGGCCGCCAGACCCCCGTAGAACTGGATTTCGTTCAGGTAGAGAAAGGATGAGGTTTTCCGGAAGATGAAGAAGGTCTTGGCCAAGGTGAAATTGCAGGTGCCAGCGGGACAGGCAACGGCCAGCCCGCCTGTGGGCCCGGCCCTGGGCCAGCAAGGGGTGAACATCGGCGAGTTCATAAAGCAGTTTAATGCTCGTACCTCAAAGGATGAACCCGGGATAATAATTCCGGTAGTGGTGACTGTGTATGCGGACCGATCCTTTAAATTCACCACCAAGAGCCCTCCGGCCAGCGTGCTTTTAAAGAAGGCGGCCAAGATCGCCAAGGGCTCACCCGAGCCCAATCGTGCCAGCGTGGGTCAGGTGACTAAAGAGCAGGTCCGCCAGATAGCCGAGCTTAAATACAAGGACCTCAATGCCAATGATGTTGAAAATGCGGTGAAGATCATCGAGGGAACTGCCCGGAGTATGGGGATTCAGGTCGTATAAGTCCGAGGGGCCTGGGGGATCAGCGAGATTTTTCTCTGAAAGGCAAGGAGATGCGCAGACGAGGGAAGAATTATAGGGAGCTTCGCAAGAATGTTGACCGTGCCAGGCTGTATTCACTGGATGAAGCATTTAAACTGGTTTGCGGGCTAAAGGCGGCCAAATTTGACGAGACAGTGGATGTGGCTTTTCGATTGGGGGTGGACCCGCGGCGTGCGGAGCAGATGGTGCGAGGCACCACGGTTCTGCCTCATGGGCTGGGCAAGCCGGTGCGGGTACTGGTTTTTGCCAAGGGGGAGAAGGAAAAGGATGCAAGGGACGCGGGAGCGGATCACGTTGGTTCGGACGAGTTGATCAAGAAAATTCAGGAAGGCTGGATGGAATTCGACCGGGCTGTGGCCACGCGGGATATGATGAGTCAGGTTTCAAGGCTCGGAAAGATTTTAGGTCCGAGGGGGCTCATGCCTAATCCCAAGTCCGGAACAGTGACGGATGATGTGACCCGAGTGGTTAATGAGTTGAAAAAGGGCAAGGTGGAGTTCCGGGTGGATAAAACCGGGATCGTTCATTGCCCGATCGGCAAAATCAGCTTTGGCGAGGCTAAGTTGCGGGAAAACTTTTCCGCCATCGCAGAGAGCATCCTGCGTGCCCGGCCTGACACGGCTAAGGGGACTTACATAAAGTCCGTGACAATTTCCACAACCATGGGACCGGGAATCAAGTTGGACCCACAGGGTCTGCGCCAGTTACAGAGCGCGGCGTAAATTCCGCCGGGGTGTCGGCGTTAACATATCCGGGTTTTTTCAGGTGTAAAAGAAGGCAAGGAAGGTTAGATTATCATCTGTCAAAGACAGCAGGTTCTGGAAGGGCCCAGGGGGTCTGGATGATCTGAATCGTGGGTCAAGATATTCTCCGGATTAAACGGAAAAAATCCGGCCTGCCGAGATGGGGGATAAATGGAGAAGAATCCTGGAGGTTAAATCAAACCTTCGGGATTTTCCAGATAAAAAAGAAATGGTCCCCCGAGATTTTGATAGAACAGAGATTCCGAAAGGGATCAAAATTGAAAGGAGGGGGATAGATTTTTGAACAAGGCTGACAAAGAGAAACTTGTTACTTATTTGCGTAGGAGGTTTGAGGAGTCCGAGGTGCTGATAATGACAGACTATCGGGGCTTGAATGTGGAGAGCATGAGCGAACTGCGACGGAGGTTACGGGAGCAAGGAGTGGAATTCCGGGTTGTGAAGAATAGGCTATTGGGGCTCGCGGCGCAGGATACTGACATGGCCGGGGCGTCAAGCTCGCTGGAAGGTCCGACCGCGATAGCCTTACATGCCTCGGAAGTCTCCATACCCGCTCGGGTTCTCGCCGAGTTCGCAAAAAGCAATGAGGCCCTGAAGATCAAAGGCGGCGTCATCTGCGGAAAACTCTATTCTGCGCGGCAGATTGAGGCTATCAGCCGTCTTCCGGGCAGGGAGGAACTCCTGGCCATGCTGGCAGGGGCACTGAAATCAGGACCCGGACACTTGTTAGGCGTGATTTCAGCCATGCCCCGGAACATGGCTGGAGTGCTTTTTGCCCTCAAGGAGCAAAAGCACTCTCGAGTTGAAAATGAATCCAGGATTTGAGGAATAGAAGGAGAAGGTGTCATGGTAGAAGAGGAGAAAGAACAGGTGAAAACACAGGAGCCCGAGGCCGAGAAAAAAGAAGAGAAGGCAAAAAAGACCTCGGCAGGGAAGTCCGAAGGGTCTACGGGAAAGGCCGCAGACGGGATCAGCAAGGAGCAGGTGTTCGAGTTTTTCGACAGCCTGAATCTCTTGGAATTGAGCGAGTTTATCAAGGAATTCGAGGAGCGCTATGGTGTAACAGCCGCGGCTGGTGTGGCAATGCCTGCTTCCGCGATGCCAGCCGGCGAGGCCGAGGCTGAGGAGGAAAAGACGGAGTTTACGCCGATGCTGGTTTCGGTGGGAGAAAAGAGAATTAATGTAATCAAGGAGATTCGAGCGATAACCGCACTCGGTCTCAAGGAGGCGAAGGCGCTGGTAGAGGGCGTACCGCAAGCGATCAAGGAAGATATTCCCAAGGCCGAGGCCGAGGAGATAAAGAAGAAGCTCGAGGCGGTTGGAGCAAAGGTGGAGATTAAATAAGGGGGCGAAGCTAAAAAGCTCAGCGTAGCCGATCCGCTACGTAAGGGAGAAAAGTATGGCAAAATTAAACGGGAAAGCCTTGAGACACAGTTTTGCCCACATTCAGAAGATTATAGATATTCCCAACCTGATTGATGTTCAAAAGAACAGCTATGAGAGATTTTTGCAAAGAAATCTTCCAGCAGACCAGCGCTCAAACGAGGGACTTCAGGCAGTGTTCAACGGAGTCTTCCCGATAAAAAACCTGAATGAAACCGCATCCCTGGAGTTTGTCAGTTACCGTCTGGAGGACTCTAATTTTGATGAGTGGGAATGTCGGACCCGGTGGATGACCTATGGCACCCCTGTCCAGGTGAAGATACGGCTGGCCGTGTGGGACATCAACGCGGATACAGGCACGAAGAATCTGCGGGATGTGAAGGAGCAGGAAGTATACTTTGGAGAAATCCCGCTTATGACCGAAGAAGGGACCTTTATCATCAATGGCACAGAGCGCGTGATAGTCAGCCAGCTTCACCGATCCCCCGGGGTGTTCTTCGATCATGATCGGGGAAAGACCCATTCCTCCGGAAAAGTGCTCTACTTCGCCCGGATAATCCCCTACCGTGGCTCCTGGATTGACCTCGAATTCGACCATCGCGATATACTCTTCGTCCGCATTGACCGAAGAAGAAAATTGCCCGCCACCGTGCTCCTTCGCGCTCTGGGCTACTCCCCCGAAGACCTGCTCAATTTCTTTTATCAAACGGAAAAGGTCTATCTCGAAGGAAAGAAGATATTTCGCTCGGTCAATGAAGCGGTTCTTGAGGGACAACAGCTTCCCAAGGATATCCGTCATCCGGAAACCCGCGAGATCATCATCCACCGAGGCAAGAAGGTGCGCAAGAGCCACCTCAAGAAACTGAGCCAGGCCGGGATAAACCGTATCCCGATGGATGAAGATGAGCTCGTCGGACGGGTGCTCAGCCATGATATTATTAACAAGGAAACAGGGGAGATTCTCTTCGAGGCCAATGAGGAGTTGGACCCCGATAAGATCGAGAAACTGCGCGAGAACAACATAAGGATATTTGAAGTAATTTTCTTCGACAACCTCAGTGTCTCCTCGTCTCTGCGGGACACCCTGCTCCTGGATAAGGCCGGCTCTCCAGAGGAAGCCAAGCTTGAGATTTACCGCTGGCTCCGTCCGGGGGATCCGCCCAATCTAAAAAGCGCCACCACGCTATTCGAAAACCTGTTTTTCAACCCTGAGCGCTATGACCTCGCAATGGTGGGGCGCATGAAGCTGAATCATCGCATGGGGCTGTCCATTCCCACGGATGTCCACACCCTGACCAAGGAAGACATCATGGCCGTGGTCAAGCATCTCCTGGAATTGAAGGACAGCCGCGGCGAGGCCGATGATATTGACCACCTTGGCAACCGCCGGGTACGGACAGTCGGAGAACTCCTTGAGAACCAGTTCCGGATCGGACTGACCCGGATGGCCAGAGCCATCAAGGAGCGGATGAGCTTCCAGGAAGTGGAGATGCTTATGCCTCACGACCTGATCAACGCCAAGCCCGTGATGGCCGTGATCAAAGAATTCTTCGGCTCAAGCCAGCTCAGCCAGTTCATGGACCAGACCAACCCACTGAGTGAGATAACTCATAAACGCCGTCTGTCTGCCCTCGGGCCGGGAGGACTAACCCGGGAGAGAGCCGGGTTCGAGGTGCGCGACGTCCACGCCACCCATTACGGCCGCATCTGCCCCGTGGAAACCCCCGAGGGACCCAACATCGGACTTATCTCCAGCCTTACCTCGTTCGCACGCGTAAATGAATACGGTTTCATCGAGACGCCCTATCGGAAGGTGGAAAACGGGGTGGTGAAAAAGGATGTGCTATTTCTCTCCGCCCTGGAAGAGGAAGGGCATGTTATTGCACAGGCAAACGCTCCTATTGACCGCAATGGCAGGTTTACTCAGGACCTGATCAGCGCGCGCCGCACTGGCGAATTCGTCATGGTTCCTCCTGATCAGGTGGACCTGATGGATGTGTCCCCCAATCAGGTGGTGAGCGTAGCCGCTTCCCTTATACCCTTCCTGGAACACGATGACGCCAACCGCGCCCTGATGGGATCAAACATGCAGCGCCAGGCCGTGCCCCTGCTCAGGAGCGAGGCCCCGTTAGTAGGTACTGGCATCGAGGAGGTTGTAGCCCGTGACTCCGGGGCCGCAATAACGGCCAGGCGCGCCGGAACAGTGGTAAATGTGGACGCGAAGCGGATCGTGATCGAGGCGGACGAGGCCGAAGGATCTGGAGGAAAGGACGGCGGACGAGGAGCTGATATTTACAGTCTGGTCAAATTTCAGCGCTCCAATCAAGGGACTTGTATCAATCAGAGGCCGTTTGTGACAAAGGGGAGCCATGTTGAGGCCGGTCAGATCATTGCGGACGGCTCTGCAACCAACGGTGGAGAATTGGCCCTGGGCCGCAATGTGCTTGTGACTTTCATGCCATGGGGCGGGTATAACTACGAGGACTCCATCCTGGTCAGCGAGGGGATTATCAAGAAGGATCTCTTCACATCGGTGCATATAGAGGAGTTCGATTGCACAGCCCGGGATACCAAGCTTGGCAAGGAGGAGATCACGCGCGATATTCCCAATGTGGGCGAGGATTCTCTCAGTAACCTCGATGAAACAGGCATCGTGCGCATAGGCGCAGAGGTCAATGCCGGGGATGTCCTTGTCGGGAAGATTACCCCGAAGAGCGTTAGCCAGCTCAGTCCGGAAGAAAAGCTTCTGCGCGCCATTTTTGGAGAGAAGGCCGGAGATGTGCGCGACTCCTCATTGCGTGTCCCGCCCGGGGTTGAAGGGATAGTGATTGATGCGCGCGTCTTTTCTCGAAAGGGCGTTAGCAAGGATGAGCGCGCCAGGATGATAAAGGATTCGGAGACAGAGAAGTTGCTTCGGGACAAGGATGATGAGGTCCGTATCATCAAAGAGGGGTGCCTGCGCAAGGTGGCGAGACTTCTGGCAAAGAAGAAGACGGCTCAGCGGCTTATGGACCGGAGAAAAGATAAGGTGCTTGTCAAGAAGGACGAGGAGATTACGGAGGACCTGTTAAAGAATTTGAAGATGGAGCTCTGGCCCCAGTTGCAGATAGCCTCTTATCCGGAGCTGGAGGTGGAAGTGGGGGCTATAGTGGACAGGGCTATTGAGCAGATTGAACTTGTGGAGAGGTTGATCGAGGGCAAGATCAATCGCCTTTACAGGGATGATGATCTCCCGCCAGGGGTTATCAAGATGGTGAAGGTGTATGTGGCGATCAAGCGCAAATTGAATATGGGAGACAAAATGTCGGGCCGGCACGGCAACAAGGGAGTGGTAAGCAGGGTTCTGCCGGAAGAGGATATGCCCTACCTTCAGAACGGCACGCCGGTGGACATTGTGCTGAATCCTCTGGGTGTGCCTTCCCGGATGAATCTGGGCCAGATACTTGAGGCGCACCTCGGTTGGGCCGCTTATGGGCTGGGCATGCAGATTGAACAGATGATCAAAGAAAAATTCAGCCCGGAGATCATCCGGAAGAAGTTGAAGGAAATCTACAATTCTCCAGAGGTTGCCAACATGCTTAATGAGGCCTCTGATGAGGAGATTCTGGATGTGGCCCGGAATTTAAAGCACGGTGTATCCATGACATCCCCTGTGTTCGACGGGGCCAAGGAGGACGAGATAAAGTCGTTTTTAAGTAAGGCCGGAATGCCGAAGCTGGGCAAGACAGTGCTCTTTGACGGCCGTACCGGCAAGCCTTTTCACCAGGATGTGACGGTAGGCGTCATGTATATGATGAAGCTTCACCATCTGGTGGATGATAAAATCCACGCTCGTTCGATCGGGCCTTACTCGCTTGTCACGCAACAGCCGCTCGGAGGCAAGGCCCAGTTCGGAGGCCAGCGTCTGGGGGAAATGGAGGTCTGGGCCATTGAGGCCTATGGTGCGGCCTATACCCTGCAGGAGTTCCTCACTGTCAAGTCCGATGACATCGCGGGTCGCACCCGAATGTATGAGGCAATCGTCAAAGGCAAGCATCAATTCGATACCGGACTGCCGGAATCATTCAATGTCTTGCTCAAGGAACTGCAAAGCCTTGGCCTGGACATGGAACTGCTACGCGAGAGCGCAGAATAGGCCAGAGCAAAAGGGGCAGAAGGACTGAAACCCTTCACAAAAGGAGAGGAGATCGTGAAAGACCTGGCTTTCGGGCTGTTTGAAAAACCGAAGAGTCCGCTGAGCTTCAGCGCTGTCCGGATTTCCATCGCCAGCCCGGATAAAATCAAGGAGTGGTCGCACGGAGAGGTGAAGAAGCCCGAGACCATTAATTATCGGACATTCAAGCCGGAGCGCGACGGGCTTTTCTGCGCAAGGATTTTCGGCCCGGTCAAGGATTACGAATGCAACTGCGGCAAATACAAGCGGATGAAGCATCGCGGCATCACCTGCGAGAAGTGTGGAGTCGAGGTGATAAAGTCCAAGGTCCGCCGAGAGAGGCTCGGACATATTGACCTGGCTACACCTGTTGCGCATATATGGTTTTTCAAGAGCCTTCCTTGCAGGATCGGGATAGTCCTGGACATGACGGCCAAGGACCTGGAGAAGGTGCTCTATTACGAGTCCTATGTGGTGACGGACCCCGGTAACACCGATCTCGATACAGGCACGATCCTCAGTGAGGAGAAATATCGCAAGCTTGTAGCCGAGGGATACCACTTCAAGGCCGGCATGGGAGCAGAGACCATAAGGGAGATGCTGGCCGGGATTGACCTGGAGGAGTTCATCGCCCGGCTCCGGATGGAGATAAAGAAGACCAAGTCCGAGGCCCGGCTGGCCAAGCTGGTCAAGCGCCTGAAGGTGGCGGAGTCATTCCAGAATTCAGGCAACAAACCGGAATGGATGATCATGAAGAGGATCCCGGTTCTTCCCCCTGACCTCAGGCCTCTTGTTCCACTGGATGGAGGGCGCTTTGCCACCTCGGACCTCAATGACCTCTATCGCAGAGTGATCAACCGCAATAATCGCTTGAAACGGCTTATTGAACTGAACGCGCCCGACATCATCATCCGGAATGAGAAAAGGATGCTCCAGGAGGCGGTGGATGCGCTCTTTGACAACGGCAAGCGCGGCAGGACCATCAACGGCCCGGACAAGAGACCACTCAAGAGTCTTTCCGACATGCTCCGTGGCAAACAGGGAAGATTCCGGCAAAACCTTCTTGGCAAACGAGTGGACTATTCCGGCCGGTCCGTGATAGTGGTGGGGCCGGAACTGCGCCTTCATCAATGCGGACTCCCCAAAAAAATGGCCCTGGAGTTGTTCAAGCCCTTCATCTTCAGCAAACTGGAGGAGCGGGGTCTTGCGAGCTCGATCAAAGTGGCCAAGAAATTGGTAGAGAAAGAAAGTGCCGAGGTATGGGACATCCTGGAGGAGGTTATCAGGGAACACCCTGTTCTTCTAAACCGTGCTCCCACATTGCACCGACTTGGAATACAGGCCTTTGAGCCGGTGTTGATCGAGGGCAAGGCAATCCAGCTTCATCCACTGGTCTGCCAGGCATTCAACGCGGATTTTGACGGAGACCAGATGGCAGTGCATGTCCCGCTATCCCTGGAGGCACAGGTGGAAGCCAGGGTGCTTATCATGAGCACGAACAACATCCTCTCACCCGCACACGGCAAGCCTATCATCAGCCCTACACAGGACATAATCCTCGGATTATACTATCTCTCAAGGGAGGACCCGCTATCCAAGGGAAGCGGCAAAGCATTCTCTTGCCCCGAAGAGGTCCGCTTGGCATATGAGGACGGACAAATAGACCTGCATGCCAGGATAAAGGTCCGGTTCAAAGGAAAGGTTGAAACCACCACCCCAGGCCGGATTTTCATATCGGAAGTGGTGCCGCACCAGATACCCTTTTCTGTCATCAACCGCGTTTTCAAAAAGAAGCAAGTGGATGACCTGATTTATCTTTGTTACCAACTCGCAGGACTGAAGGATACGGTCCTGATTTCCGACCGGCTTCGCACCCTTGGTTTCGAGTATGCCACCCTCGCCGGGGTTTCCATCGCAGTGGATGACCTCAAGATACCCGTACAGAAAGAGAACCTGCTCAAGGAGGCCATTGAGGATGTGAAGGAAATCGAGGATAAATACCAGGACGGGATAATCACTGCGGGAGAGAAATATAACAAGGTGGTAGACCGCTGGGGACGCGTGTCGGATGCCATCTCCGACGAGCTTAACCGGGAACTTCGCACAGATAAAATCAAGACAAAGGAAGGCAAGGAAATAGCAGTTGAGGGGTTCAATCCTATTTACATGATGGTGGAGTCCGGGGCCCGCGGTTCATCTCAGCAGGTGCGCCAGCTCGCCGGGATGAGGGGACTTATGGCCAAACCATCCGGTGAAATCATCGAGACCCCGATCACCGCCAACTTCCGAGAGGGACTCAGCGTCTTGCAATACTTTGTTTCCACACACGGCGCGCGCAAGGGTCTGGCTGATACCGCGCTCAAGACAGCCAACTCAGGATACCTCACACGGCGGCTCGTGGATGTGGCCCAGGATGTGATGATCACTATAGATGACTGCGGCACCCTCGATGGCATCGAGATAACCCCCTTACTCGAAGCCGGAAAGGTGATTGAACCCGTGGCTGACAGGGTCCTGGGAAGGGTGGCCCTGCGGGATATACACGATCACCTGGGCAACATCATCTGCAAGGCCAACCAGATGATAGACGAGGATGTGGCCAGTAAGATAGAGCAGGCAGGCATCGAGCGTGTAGCCATCCGTTCGGCCCTGACCTGCCAGGCGCCCTGGGGGATTTGTTCCAAATGTTACGGCCTTGACCTGGCCCGCGGTCATGAGGTCAACCTGGGCGAAGCCGTAGGGGTGATCGCGGCGCAATCCATCGGCGAGCCCGGCACGCAGTTGACCATGAGAACCTTCCATATCGGCGGGGCCGCGGCTGGCCAGGCGGAGCAGTCCACGCATATAACAAGCACTGCCGGAAAGACCAAATTTGACAATTTGAGTACCGTGGCCAAGAAGGATGGAAGTCAGGTTGCGATGAATCGCCACGGTTTGATAGTGGTAATGGATGATTCGGGCAGAGAGGTGGAAAAATTCCCAATCCTTTATGGAGCGGAGATCAAAGTAAAAGACGGCCAGCAGGTAAAACCGGAAACCCTGATTGCAGAGTGGGACCCGCATTCCAGTCCGATCCTTACAGAGGTGGATGGAAAGATAAAGTTCGGCGACGTCACAGAACATCTCACAATGGTAGAGCAGGTGGATGAACGCACCGGGTTCTCAAGAAAGGTTATAATACCCTCCAAGAACCCTGACCTGCGGCCCAGGATATCAATCAAGGACCCGGCAGGGAAAACCCTGAAGATACCCGGCTCAAACAACATGGCACGCTATTTCCTTCCAGTGGGCGTCAATGTGGTGGTGGAAGAAGGCCAGGATGTCTCTGCAGGGGACATCATTGCCAAGATACCGAGAGAGACCACCAAGACCAAGGACATCACGGGAGGTCTGCCCCGGATAGCTGAATTGTTCGAGGCACGCAAACCCAAAGAGCTGGCCATCATCTCCGAGATTGACGGGAACATCAAGCTGGGCCCTGATGCCAAGGGAAAACGCACTGTCATCGTCGCGCCGGAAGTCGGAGAGCCCAAGGAGTATCTGGTTCCCAAGGGAAAGCCGATCCTGGTGCACGAGGGAGATTTTGTCCGGGCCGGTGAGCCCCTGATGGAGGGGTCTGCCAATCCCCATGACATCCTGCGGGTGTTGAAGGAAAAGGAGCTGGCAAAATATCTGGTGGATGAGGTTCAGCAGGTTTACCGACTGCAAGGCGTGCGCATCAATGACAAACACATCGAGGTCATTGTCCGGCAGATGCTTAAAAAGGTCCGGATAGTGGATCCGGGCGATACAGAATTTCTGAACGGAGACCAGGTTGATAAGGAAACCTTCAATCGGGTGAACGAGGAGGCCTTAAAGGCGAAGAAAAAACCAGCCACGGCTGAGCCACTTCTCCTGGGGATCACCAAGGCCAGCCTGACCACCGAGAGCTTCATCTCCGCGGCCAGCTTCCAGGAGACGACCCGGGTGCTGACAGAGGCATGCATAGCTGGAAAGATTGACCACCTACGGGGTTTGAAAGAGAATGTGATCATGGGCCGGCTGATTCCGGCAGGAACCGGGATGAGCCGATACCAGGCACTGGGAATCGAGGTCGAGGAGACCGAGGGGAAGCCCGAGGAAATCAGCGCATGAGTGGCCAGAAGAGGTGGGACTGCGATATAAAAGTGGGTTTTAAGACGGCTTTTGAAAGAAGTTATTGACAAAGAGCAGAAAATATATATAATAGGAAGATTAAATTTTCGGAGAGAGGTGAATGCCTACAATTAACCAACTTGTGCGGCACGGACGAGAGAGGGTGCGAAAGAAAACCAGGTCTCGTGCATTGGATCGCTGTCCGCAGAAACGCGGGGTTTGCATGCGGGTGACCACATTTACCCCGAAGAAGCCTAACTCGGCCTTGCGCAAGGTGGCAAGGGTCCGATTGACCAACGGATACGAGGTTGCAACCTATGTTCCCGGGATAGGACATAACCTGCAGGAACACTCCGTTGTCCTGGTCCGCGGAGGAAGGGTCAAGGATCTGCCGGGTGTACGCTATCACATAATCCGAGGGGCCCTTGACGCAATGGGTGTGGAAAACAGGCGTCAGAGCCGCTCAAAATACGGGGCCAAGAGGCCCAAGTAAAAAAATTTGGGATAGCTTTTTAATAGAAGAGGAAGCCTTTTCAAATTTTTTTCATGTGAGGATAAGAAATGCCAAGAAAGAGAGGGGTTTCAGAGAGGGTTATCTTGGAGGACCCGATATATCACGATGTGCAGGTAACCAAGTTCATTAACGGGATAATGCGTTGCGGCAAAAAGAGCCTTGCAGAAAGGGTTCTTTACGGCGCACTGGACATCATCGCGGACAAGACCAAGCAAGACCCTCTTGAGGTATTGAAGAAGGCGCTGAAGAATGTTGAACCGATGCTGGAGGTTAAATCCAGGCGTGTCGGCGGGGCCAACTATCAGGTTCCTGTGGAGGTACGGACCAAGCGCAGGGAGGCGCTGGCGATCCGCTGGTTGATTCAATATTCGAAGGAGCGAGGCGGACGAACCATGGCCGAGCGCTTGGCCGCTGAGCTTATGGATGCCGCGGAAACTCGCGGCGGCGCGATAAAGAAGCGGGAGGATGTGCACAGGATGGCCGAGGCCAACAAGGCCTTTGCTCACTATCGCTGGTAAGAGAAGATGCTGTGCTCAAACTGCGGGGTGTTCACAGAGAGTGGCAGGGTGTATCAAGGACAAAGAGGTAAAAGGTGGCTAGAGCAATACCGCTTGATAAGACTCGAAATATCGGGATCATGGCCCACATTGATGCGGGCAAGACTACCACTACGGAGCGGATGCTCTATTATACCGGGGTCACATACCGGATAGGTGAGGTGGATGAAGGCACTACTGTCACGGACTGGATGGAGCAGGAGCAGGAGCGTGGAATTACAATCACCTCCGCGGCCACCGCTTGCCTCTGGCGCGACCACAGGATCAACATCATTGATACCCCGGGGCATGTGGATTTCACCATTGAGGTGGAACGATCGCTCATGGTCCTGGACGGGGCAGTGGCCATCTTCTGTGCATACGGTGGAGTGGAGCCGCAGTCGGAGGCTGTCTGGCGCCAGGCAGACAAGTTCCGCATTCCGAGGATCGCGTTTGTCAACAAGATGGATAGAATCGGAGCAGACTACTCTCGGGTACTGGATATGATTCAGGAGAGGCTTTCGGCAGTGCCACTGGCAGTACAGATTCCTATAGGAGCGGAGGATAAGTTCACCGGAGTGATTGATCTTATCGGGATGAAGGGGATCGTCTACGATGATGAGACACTGGGAGCGCGTTTCAGGGAGATACCTGTGCCAGCGGAACTCGAGAACACGGCGGAGGCCGCGCGAAAGAGGATGATCGAAACCCTGGCTGAAAATGACGAGGAATTTATGGACCTCTATCTTGAGGCTGACCAGATCAGCGAGGATCAGGTTCGCAAGGCCATACGAAGGGCTACCCTGGCATTAGAGGTGGTCCCAACCCTTTGCGGAGCGGCCTTCAGGAATAAGGGGGTTCAGCCACTGTTGGAGGCAATTCTGGATTACCTGCCCTCTCCACTGGATGTCCCCCCGATAAAGGGAGTGCATCCAAAGAGTGGAAAGGATGAGGAGCGCAAAGCGGAAGACAAGGAGCCCTTCACGGCATTGGCCTTCAAGCTGATGAATGATCCTTTTGTGGGATCCCTGCATTTTATCAGGGTATACTCCGGCTCTCTGAAGAGCGGACAGACGATTTACAACGCAAGTTCAAAAAAGAGAGAGAGGGCCGGCAGGCTTTTGAAGATGCATGCCAACAAGCGAGAGGAGATAAAGGAGCTTTATGCCGGGGATATAGCAGGGGTATTGGGGCTCAAGCATACCCATACAGGGGATACCCTCTGTGCAGAGCACAAGCAGATCATACTGGCCGGGATGGAAAGACCCGAACCTGTGCTCAGCATAGCCATCGAGCCCAAGACCAGGGCGGATCAGGAAAGACTCCAGAGCTCGCTCCGCAGGCTGGAGGACGAGGACCCGTCTTTTCAGGTAAAGCAGAATAAGGAAACAGGCGAAACATTGATCTCGGGAATGGGCGAACTTCACCTGGAGGTCATCGTGGATCGCCTGTTTCGGGAATACAAACTGAAGGCCAATGTGGGAAAGCCGCTGGTGGCTTACAGGGAGACCATCACAGAGGCCTGCGACGTGGAAGGCCGGTTTATCAAGCAGACTGGAGGACACGGTCATTACGGCGTGGTCAAAATGAGGTTTGAACCACTTATGCAGGGACAGGGGTTTGCTTTCGAGAGTGCGGTGAAAGAGGGCAGGGTGCCGAAGCACTATATTCCAGCAGTGGAGCGGGGCGTCAAGGGCGCAATGGAAGTGGGAGAGCTTGTCGGATATCCGGTTGTGGACATCAAGGCCATTTTACTGGACGGGGCTTTTCACGAGGAGGATTCCTCGGATTTCTCGTTCGAGATCGCAGGAAGCCTGGCATTCAAAGAGGCGTGCAAAAAGGGCAAACCCACCCTGCTCGAGCCAATGATGTCCCTTGAGGTGATTACCCCGGGGGAGTATTTTGGGGACGTCCTGCGCGACCTCAGGAGTCGGCGTGCGGAGATTCTGGGCACGGAGACAAGCCGCGGTGCGCAGATCATCAAGGCAAAAATGCCGCTTGCAGAGTCCTTCGGATATGTCAATAACCTGCGCTCGCTCAGCCAGGGGCGGGCTACTTTCACCATGATATTTTCGCATTATCAGATGGTGCCTGAGGGTTTATTAAAGGAGTTGTTAACTAAGCTTCGGGGATATTGATGTATCCACCGATCAAGCCACTGTAAGGAGGGTTGAGTAATGGGTAAACCAAAATTTGAGAGGACCAAGCCACATGTGAATGTGGGAACGATCGGGCATATTGACCACGGCAAAACCGCGTTGACCGCGGCTATAACCAAGGTAATGGCGGAAAAGGGGATGGCGCAGGAGATGTCTTATGATGATGTGGCAAAAGCGAGCATCTCACAGGGCAGAAGAAGTGAAACAAAAATCCTGACCATCGCGACATCGCATGTGGAATACGAGACCGACAATCGCCATTATGCGCACGTGGACTGCCCCGGACACGCGGATTACATCAAGAACATGATCACCGGCGCGGCACAGATGGATGGAGCAATACTCGTGGTCAGCGCCGCGGACGGGCCTATGCCGCAGACGCGGGAGCACGTCCTGCTTGCAAGGCAGGTGAATGTGCCGAGCATAGTGGTATATCTCAACAAGATAGACCTTCTGGATGACCCGGAGCTTCTTGACCTTGTCGAACTGGAGGTTCGAGACCTGCTTACGGAATATAACTTTCCCGGAGAGGAGATACCGATTATCCGCGGCTCGGCCTTGAAGGTTTTGCAAGGGGATAAATCCGAGGAATCTTACGGCTCTATCTTGAAGCTGATGGACGCAATTGACAGCTATATCCCCGAGCCTGTAAGGGATGTGGAGAAACCCTTCTTGATGCCAATCGAGGACGTGTTCTCCATCTCCGGCCGCGGCACCGTGGTTACAGGCAGAGTGGAGCGGGGCAAGGTCAGTGTGAATGACGAGGTGGAGATAGTCGGCTTTGCCGAGACGGTCAAGACCGTGGCCACCGGCGTGGAGATGTTCCGCAAAGTGCTGGATCAAGGCCGGGCAGGGGACAACATTGGCGTGCTTCTGCGAGGCATCAAGCGGGACGAGGTGGAGCGAGGCCAGGTCCTGGCAAAACCAGGGAGCATCACACCGCACAAGAAATTCAAGGGAACGGTCTATATCTTGACTAAAGAGGAAGGCGGGAGGCATACCCCCTTCTTCACCGGATACCGGCCGCAATTGTACTTCCGCACAACGGATGTGACCGGTGTGGTAACCTTGCCAAGCGGCGTAGAGATGGTTATGCCAGGTGATAATCTGAATTTTGAAGTGGAACTCATCACCCCGATCGCAATGGAAAAGGAATTGCGGTTCGCTATTCGAGAAGGGGGCAAGACCGTGGGAGCGGGAGTGGTCACCGATATAATAGAGTAAGGGCGACACAGACACCCTTACATTGGGGGAAGCAGGGAGAATTTATGGCTACAGAGAAAATCAGGATACGGCTCAAGGCATACGATCATCAGCTCCTGGACCAGTCGGCACAGGAGATCGTTGACACCGCGCGACGCACCGGCGCCAAGATATCCGGCCCAGTGCCCCTGCCTACAAGCATTAATAAATACTGCGTGCTTCGGTCTCCCAATGTGGATAAGAAATCCCGCGAACAATTTGAAATCCGGACATACAAGAGATTGATTGACATCATCGAGCCTACCCAGGCCACTGTGGATGCACTTGGCAAGCTGAACCTCTCTGCCGGAATTGATATAGAGATTAGGCTTTAACACTTAAGGTGGTGGCGATCGGCTGGTCGCACTTAGATAGAAGTGAGCGTCAAGAATTGGAAAAACAAGGATCAGCTACATCAGAGCTGATTTTTCATGCCCTGATGGATGTGAAGAATAATCAGGTGTCAAAGATTAACCTGAATCCAAAGGTCTTTGATGCCCCGCTGAAGGAGCATGTCCTTCATGAGGTGGTGGTAATGCAGGAATCAAGCCACCGCAGGGGCACGGCTTCAGCCAAGACCCGCGCAGAGGTCAGCGGAGGAGGAGTAAAGCCCTGGAGGCAGAAGGGCACGGGAAGAGCCAGGGCCGGCTCCAACACCTCGCCGCTATGGGTTGGAGGAGGGGTTGCATTCGGTCCACGACCCAGGGATTATTCCTATCGCCTGCCCAGGAAGGTGCGCAAGGCGGCCCTGAGAATGGCACTGAGTCAAAAGCGCCGCGAAGGGAAGATCATTATCCTGGATGAAATTCCGCTTAAAGAGATAAAGACAAGAAAATTAAGGGAGATCATCTCTGATATGAACCTCGATAGTGTGATGATCGTGATCCCCGAGAGGGATGACAGTATTGAGTTGAGCGCCCGAAACCTACCTGATGTCAAGGTCCTGCGTGTACAGGGGCTGAATGTCCGGGATATAATTCTCTATGATCAACTTGTGATCACCCGGTCTGCACTTGCCAGGCTGGAGGATGAGCTGGGATGAAGGACATCTATCAGATTATTAAGAGGCCACTCCTCACGGAGAAGACCAATCTTCAGAACGAAATGATGAACCAGGTAGTGTTTGAGGTAGACCGCCGGGCGAGCAAGCACAAGATCAAGGAGGCTGTGGAGAAGCTATTCAGCGTGAAGGTGAAGAAGGTCCGCACAGCACAGATGCAGGGCAAGCGCCGTCTGAGGGGGCGAGTGACGGTGAATAAACGCTCCGCATGGAAGCGCGCAGTGGTGACACTTCAAGAGGGCTCCCGGATAGACTTTTATGAGGGAATGTAAGAAGAACTGATGGGTATTAAAAGCTATAAGCCGGTTTCACCGGGTATTCGCTTCATGACACGGGTCAGCACCGATGAGCTTGAGAAGAAAAAGCCGGAGCGAGCCCTGACACGGCCACTGACATCAACCGGGGGGCGCAACAACTCAGGCCGGATGACTGTTCGTCATAGGGGCGGCGGACACAAGCGTAAATACAGGGTTATTGATTTCAAGAGAAATAAACTGGATGTGCCGGGCAAGGTGGCCGCCTTGGAATATGACCCGAACCGGAGTGCCAGGTTGGCCCTTCTACACTATCTGGACGGCGAAAAGAGCTATATCCTGGCACCGGATCAGGTGAGAGTGGGAGATGTCCTTGTGGCCAGCGAGAGCGCGGAAATCCGCCCTGGCAATCATCTGCCGCTTAAGCAATTGCCCCTGGGCACGGTTATACATAATCTTGAGTTAAAGAAAGGCAAGGGCGGTCAGTTGATGCGCAGTGCCGGTTCCAATGGCCAGGTACTGGCCAAGGTGGGAAAATATGCGCAAGTCCGCCTGCCAAGCGGCGAGGAGAGACTGGTGCATCAGGACTGCTGGGCCACGGTAGGACAGGTCGGAAACCTGGATCACATAAATATATCCGTAGGCAAGGCAGGAAGAACCCGATGGATGGGCAGGAGGCCCAAGGTGCGCGGGTCCGCGATGAATCCAGTGGATCATCCGCACGGGGGGGGAGAAGGCAAGAGCAAGGGAGGCCGCCATCCTGTTACACCGTGGGGAGTACCAACGAAGGGAAAGAAGACCCGGCGTAATACCCGCTCGGATAAATACATCGTCAAACGCCGGGCAAAGAAGTAAGGCCCGAAGGGGTGGAGGAGACAAAGATTGGCTAGATCGATAAAGAAAGGGCCGTTCGTAGATGACCACTTAATGAAAAAGGTGGAGCAGGCCAGCAAGACCGGGACCAAACGACCTATTCAGACATGGTCGAGGAGATCCACAATAACACCCGATATGGTGGGCTTGACCTTCAATGTGCATAACGGCAGGAAATTCATCCCCGTGTTTATTACAGAAAATATGGTCGGGCATAAACTGGGAGAATTCTCTCCTACAAGGGTCTTCTTCGGCCACTCCGGAGACCGCAAGACAAAGATGAAGGCCCGAGGATAACCGAATGCCGGAAGTAGTTGCAAAAACAAGTTTTATCCGGATGTCCCCGCGCAAGGTGCGGCTCTTGGCCGACCTGGTTCGGGGCAGGCCAGTAGAGGAAGCGCAGAGTTTTCTCCAGGTGAGTCCGAAGCGGGCCAGCCGGGTTCTACTTAAGCTGCTCAAATCCGCACTGGCTAATGCGGAGTGCCTGAATGAGGACAAGGACATGGGACTGGATATGGACCATCTTGTGGTGAAACGAGTGATGGTGGACGAAGGCCCGACTCTGAAGCGCTATCGCGCCCGCGCAATGGGACGGGGCACTGAAATTCGACGGCGCACCAGTCATATCACACTGATCCTGGACATGGAGGAATAGGGAAAAGTCCATAGGACTTGAAGGAGGACAAGATTTTGGGACAAAAGACTCACCCGATTGGCTTCAGACTGGGCTACATCAAGGAGTGGGATTCAAAGTGGTATGCAAATAGAGATTACGCCAAACTCCTGCATGAGGACCTGGCGATCCGGGGGTATATAAAGAAAAAACTTTACCACGCAGGGGTATCGCGAATAGAGATAGAGCGCTCAACTGACAAATGCAGGATCAATATATATGCGGCCCGGCCAGCGGTGGTGATCGGGAAGAGGGGCTCGGAGATAGATATGCTCAGGCAGGAGATCCAGCCATTTACCGGGGCAGAGGTCTTTGTCAACATTCACGAGGTGAGGCCGGCCGAGGCCGACGCACAGTTGGTAAGCGAGAATGTGGCTATGCAGTTGCAAAGACGGGTATCCTTCCGACGCGCCATGAAAAAAGCGATTTCCCTGGCATTGAAATTCGGAGCTAAAGGTGTGAAGGTCTCATGCGCCGGCAGGCTGGGTGGAACAGAGATAGCAAGAAGCGAGTGGTATCGAGAGGGAAGAGTGCCTCTCCATACCCTCCGTGCGGATATTGATTACGGATACACACAGGCCCGAACAACCTACGGGGTGATCGGAGTCAAGGTCTGGATTTTCAAGGGAGAAGTCCTGAAAGGCTCTGACAAGGTCGGGGTGAGGATGTAGGCAAAAGGGAGTTATGCGATCATGTTGATGCCCAAAAGGACAAAGTATAGGAGACAGCACAAGGGCCGGCTCAAGGGAACGGCCAGACGTGGCTCAAGATTGCAGTTCGGGGAATATGGACTCCAGGCCGCAGACAGGGCATGGCTCACGGCCCGGCAGATAGAGGCCGCCAGGATAGCCATCACACGGCATGTGAAACGAAGCGGCAAACTCTGGATACGTATTTTCCCGGATAAGCCCTTAAGCAAAAAGCCGCTTGAGACAAGGATGGGCAAGGGAAAGGGACCACCGGAACAGTGGGTCGCGGTGGTGAAACCGGGACGAGTGTTATTCGAACTGGCTGGGGTTTCGGAGAATGTGGCGGCTGAGGCATTTCGGCTGGCCGGACATAAGCTCCCGATTCCAATCAGGTTTCTGAAGAGGGAACATCACCATGAAGGCTAGCGAGGTGAGAGAGCTTACGGACGAGGAACTTCTGAGCAAGGAAAAGGACCTTCGAGAAACGCTTTTTCACCTGCGTCTTCAGAAAGCCAGCGGAGACTTGAGTAACACTGCTCAGTTGAATTTGATACGCAAAGACCTGGCACGGGTTCTGGGATTGATTCGCGAGAAGAATCTTAAGCAAGCCAGAACACCCGGGAAAAGTCTGAAGGGTCTGTAGGAGAATTAGAGAATGTCCGAAGGATATGAAGGAATTCAGCGCGGTTTACGCAAGATCCGCCAGGGTGTGGTGGTAAGCGACAAGATGAACAAGACTGTGGTAGTGGTGGTGGGACGAAGAGTCAAAGGAACCAGATACAAGAAATATATTATTAAGAGGAAAAAGTTCAAGGCTCATGATGAAAAGAATGAATGTCATGTAGGGGACAGGGTAGAGATCATTGAAACCCGGCCATTAAGCAAGGATAAAAGGTGGCGGGTACTGAAAATTATAGAACGCGGGGCATAAGGCTTAAACCATGATCCAGACTGAAAGTGTATTGAATGTGGCTGATAACTCCGGCGCAAAGCGGGTCTTGTGCGTTAAGGTACTGGGCGCAAGCCGCCGCCGATATGCCAGTCTCGGGGATGTGGTCGTGGTGAGCGTGAAGGAGGCCATCCCTAATTCCAGGGTAAAGAAAGGGGAGGTTCTCAAGGCAGTGGTGGTCCGGACAAGCAAGGAGGTAAGCAGGCCGGACGGGACTTATATCCGGTTTGACGACAATTCAGCGGTTTTGATCAACAACCAGCTTGAGCCGCTCGGGACACGCGTGTTCGGCCCGGTTGCCAGGGAACTTCGGGCCAGGAAGTTTACCAAGATCATCTCCCTGGCACCCGAGGTGCTTTGAGGTAAAAGGACATGGGGAATGCCATGCGGCCGCGGAGGACAAGGTATTTGATTCATCGTAATGACACGGTCAGGGTCATTGCCGGCAAGGAGCGCGGAAAGACCGGCAAGGTCCTGCGGGTAATAAGGAAGAAGGACAGGGCGCTGGTGGAGAAGGTGAACTTCGTGAAACGGCATCTGAAACCGGGAACTCCGGGCACCCCCCAGGGAGGAATTATCGAGAGGGAGGCCCCCGTTCCCCTGAGCAACCTTCAACTTATCTGCCCCAAGTGCGACAAGGCCATGCGACCAGGGGTCGTGCGCCTGGAGACCGGAGCCCGGGTGCGCGTCTGCTCTGAATGCGGAGAACAGATTGATTGAGCCTGAAGGGTCTGGAGGACGCGAAGCCTCCGAAGGAGCTGACCAGTGGTGCGTTTGAAGGAATTTTATGAAAAGGATGTCCGGCCAAACCTGGTCAAGGAGTTCGGGTACAGGAATATCTCCCGCGTTCCCCGACTTGAGAAAATAGTGATCAACATGGGCCTGGGTGAGGCGATTCAGAACATCAAGGTGCTGGAGTCGGCTGTCGAGGAGTTGAAGCAGATAGCAGGACAGAAGCCAGTGGTGACCCGGGCGCGCAAGTCCATCGCAACCTTCAAGCTACGCGCAGGCATGCCAATAGGATGCATGGTAACCCTGCGTGGGGAAAGGATGTATGAGTTCTTCGATCGGCTCGTCAATGTGGCACTGCCAAGAGTGCGTGACTTCCGCGGGGTGTCCCCGCGCTCATTTGACGGAAGAGGAAACTTCTCACTGGGAGTCCGTGAGCAGATAATCTTCCCGGAGATCAACTACGACAAGGTAGAGCGGATTCAAGGGATGAATGTCAGCATCTTAACGACCTCCGAGACCGACGAGGAGGCAAGAGCGCTTTTGAAACTGCTCGGAATGCCGTTTAGGGAAACATAGGACAAGGGGGGTTTAGTGGCAAAGAAATCCTTGATGGTGAAAGCAAAGAGGGCGAAGAAATTCAAGGTTCGGGAATATAACCGGTGTCCCATATGCGGCCGGCCACGAGCCTATTACAGGAAATTTGATATGTGCCGGATATGCTTTCGCAAGCTGGCTTTGGAAGGAAAAATTCCGGGCGTGATAAAGTCGAGCTGGTGAAGGAGAAGATGAGATGATGACCGACCCGATAGCGGATATGCTCACCCGGATCCGCAACGCACAAAAGGCCCGGCATGAGAAGGTGGAGATGCCTTCGAGCAAGATAAAACGAGAGATCGCCCGGATTCTAAAAGAAGAAGGATTTATCAAGGACTACAAGCCAATCCTGGATCAGCGCAGGGAGATACTCGCGGTCTTTCTCAGGTATGACAGTAACGAGCAACCCGTGATTCAAGGACTTAAGAGGTTCTCTCGGCCAGGACAAAGGGTGTATGTAGGCAAGGAAGAGATCCCAATGGTCAGGGGCGGAATGGGCGTCGCCATACTCTCTACTTCAAGGGGGGTTATGACAGACCGCGAGGCCCGCAACCAGGGAGTGGGAGGAGAGTGGGTCTGCTCAATATGGTGAGGATGAGAGAGTAAGATGTCCAGAATAGGTAAACAGCCAGTCCTTATTCCGCCAGAAGTCAAGGTGGACTGGAATCCCCCAAAGATTCGCGTGCAGGGGCCCAAAGGCGAACTTTCATGCGAGATCAAACCAGGGATAGAACTGGCAATAGAGGATAACCTCTTACGCGTAAAGCGCAATGACGATGAACGCCAGACCCGATCATTGCACGGCTTGTATCGCTCTTTGATCAAGAACATGGTGGAGGGTGTGACCAGGGGGTTCGAGAAAAGGCTGGAAGTGATGGGTGTCGGCTACAGGGCTGAAATAAAGGGCAGGGAACTACACATGATGTTGGGCTTTCCCCTGCCGGTTGTCTACTCCATTCCGGAAGGCGTAGAGGTCAGTTCGGAGAAGGGTTTTATCACGGTGCGCGGGATAGACAAGGTGAAGGTGGGACAGGCGGCCGCAGAGATAAGGTCCTTCAGGCCGCCTGAGCCTTATAAAGGCAAAGGAATACGGTATGCGGACGAGATGATCCGGCGAAAGGCAGGCAAGGCCGCGGTAGGCACAGGCACCTAGTGAGGACATGGGGGGAGTCATGACTTTTAGTCGGGCAAGAGCCAGGGATATCAGGCGCAAGCGGGTGCGCCGCAATGTGAAGGGCATTCATGAGAGGCCCCGTTTGTGTGTGTTCATCAGCAATAGACATGTCTACACCCAGGTGATTGATGATGTACAAGGCCGAACTCTGGTTTCAGCAAGCACCTTGTGCAAGGAGTTGAGTGGAAAGCTTAAAGATACTGATAATCAGAAGGCGGCGATTGAGGTGGGAAAACTTGTGGCACACAGATGCCTGAAGGCCGGGATTGAGAAGGTGGTTTTCGATAGAAACGGTTTTCTCTATCACGGTCGGGTCCGGGCACTGGCGGATGCGGCAAGAGAAGCAGGATTGAAATTTTAAGGAGAACCAGTGTGTTCGATGTAGAAGAACAAGAGCAAGAGTTAAAAGACAAGGTGGTATATATCAACCGCGTGGCCAAGGTGGTCAAGGGGGGTAGACGCTTCAGCTTCAGCGCGCTTGTGGTGGCCGGGGATGGTCAGGGAAGAGCCGGCATGGCCATGGGAAAGGCGCATGAGGTTCCGGAAGCGATTCGGAAGGGAGTCGAGAAGGCGAAGAAGAATATGGTTGAGGTGCCGATTTCCGAGGGCGCGACCATACCGCACGAGGTGTTGGGCAAATGCGGTGCGGCAAAAGTCCTTCTCAAACCAGCCTCTCCAGGCACAGGCGTGATCGCGGGCGGAGCTGTAAGGGCGGTGATGGAGGTGGCCGGGATCAACAATGTGTTGGGCAAGGCATTGGGTAGCAATAATCCGAACAATGTGGCCAAGGCAACATTTGATGCGCTCGCTAATTTGACCACGAAGGAAAAGGTGGCCAAGATTCGCGGAAGACATCCGGATGAGCGTGAGGGATAACGAGGCAGGATGGCGGAGAAGAATCTCAAAATCACTTTGAAGAGAAGCCCCATAGGCCGGCCGGAAAAACACAGGGCCGTGCTCAGGGGCCTGGGACTGAGACGGATCAACCAGACAGTGGTTCGGC
>CAZOMR010000006.1:0-31778 GCA_964580655.1 uncultured bacterium | reverse complement strand
CTCAAGAGGAGCCGTATATTTCACGGATAGTCACCATTTATGTCGCACACCCCCAGTGAAAACAATACTTGCAGGAATTATTGTGCAGATGATAAAATAAGAAGATATTGCGCCCGTAGCTCAGTTGGATAGAGCAGCGGACTTCTAATCCGCAGGCCGCAGGTTCGAGTCCTGCCGGGCGCGCCATAAAATCAGGCACTCGAGGACTTTCAGCACTATCTCCCTCCCCCATTTGTGCCAAGATTTTCAGGAGATGGTCTTTGTCGAACATGATGAGAGGCGTTTTTTGATCAAAGTCCTTGATGATTTTTATGTCCTTGAATTCCTTACCATGGATATTGGGTGCTCTGTCGAATAGATAACAGGTTATCTATATATTAGTAATCTCAATATGCAATATATTGAGATTGTGGGGGTGTGCGACATAAATGGCGCAGTTTTCAGTTGACTCTTTTTTATGGGATTTAAGTGTCAGAGCTTCAATGTTCAAAGTTGTTTGCCATTCAGATTTTTAATTTTTCTTATAAATTCCTTGTCCCTCAAAATCGCCAAATTGCAAGCAATGGTGATTGTTGAGGGAGAAGTAAAGGCAGGATTGGTATCGGTTTCTTTTCTGCCATATTTTGAGGAAGTGTATTGGTTCAGTGCTTTCTCCTTCGCTGGAAGCTACGGAGGACAAGCCGGAGGACAAGAAGGCTTCGTAGAACAGGTCAAATTTCAATTTGTGATATTTGAAAAATTCAACAGACAAGAGTGTCCATTGCCCTTCCAATGAAGGAGTTCAAAGAAAATCTGCGTTCATCCTACGGATCTTCGATCTGCGTAATCTGCGGATAAATATTTTTCTTCTCTGCGTTCTCGCCTACTCCGCCGTAGTAGCCTAAGGCTACGAAGGCTGGATGTGTCTCTGTGGTGAATTATAGGGATTAATCTTCATCCAGATGGCGGTAGAAGCAGGAGCGGTTTCCGGTATGGCAAGCCGCTCCTTCCTGTTCTATCAGAATGAGGAGTGTGTCCGCGTCGCAGTCGTAGTATATCTCCTTGACATGCTGGATGTGTCCGGATGTCTCGCCCTTTTTCCAGAGCCGTTTACGCGACCGGCTGTAATAATGGCAGAGCCCTGTCTCCAGTGTGAGCCTTAGCGATTCCTTGTTCATGTAGGCCATCATGAGCACCTGCTTGTTCATGATGTCCTGGGTGATGGCCGGGACAAGGCCCTTTTCATCGAACCGCATCTTGGCGATCAAGGCATCATAATCTTTCATAATTAAACTCCAATTTTACCGCAAAGGCGCAAAGGATGCAAAGGAATTTTTTTATTTATCACCAAGATATTTTCCTTCTTCGCATGAATTGCAAATTTAAATCTCAGATCGCAAACATTCACTTTCTTATACCGTGCATTATTCTAACTTTATACTTTCTTCTTTGCGTTCTCTGCGTCTGCTCCGCATCTGTAGGACCCTACGGGTCTGGAGGATCTGCGGTGTAAAAAATCCTCACTTGGAAAAAAGCTGGCTAAAGAACCCTTTTTGCTTCCTGTGCTTTTCAATGAAGCTCAGTTCGCGTGCCGCGCGAGAGTTTTTGGGATTCAAATCCAGTGTCTTTCTGAAGAGCTTTTCAGCGCGCTCCTCGTCCCCCTCGCGCTTGGCGATGACCCCGAGAAAATAATATGCCAGGTCATAACTGGAGTCCGCTTCCAGGGCATGACGGAGGTATCCGGTGACCTCATCCATTGCCCCTTTCCTTGCGCGATACATAGCCCACCCGACATATGCGAAGTAGTCGGGTAATTCCGGCACAAGCTCGTTTGCATGCTCGAAACGAGGGAGCGCGAGCTCCGGGCGGTTGTTCTCAAGATACCACATGCCCCGCTCAAACTCCCTTCTCGCTATCTCCTTTTTCAAGGGGATATTCCAGGAGCGCTTCTTCTCTTCGAGAAACAGCTTTCTTTCATATTCCGACCGTTTCTCCGGGTTTGTGAGAGTCTGCACAGCCTCATTGAGCTGATCCCTTAAACCTGTAACCCTGGCCTGAACATTCTCCTCCTGGACCGCCCTGTCCAGTTGGTAGTGACCGGAGATGCGTGAGTAGGCCTTCTGAATTTCCGTGAGGTCCGCGTTCACCTTTATGCCCAGGACTTCATACAGGTTCTCGGCCTTTTTGAATTTCTGTTCCAGGATTTCCAGCCGATGGAGGGAATCCTTATCCAGGGGCTTTGCAAACTTTTTCTTCTCCGGCCTTGGTGCGGTTGTCTCCGAAGGATGAGCGGGAGATTCCGGTTCAGTAGTTTCCGGCCTCGAGGCAGGAGCTTCCATGTCAGTTGTCCCTGGTAATTTCTCCGGGGCAGACGCGAGTGGTTCACTTGCGGGTTTCTGCCGCGGAGCAGGAGCCGCTTTTTTCTTTCGGCTCTTCACCACGACATAGGATGTGGATTGATCCTCAATCTCATCCTGCGCGGGCCTTTCCGGAGGCTTTCGCTCTTCCGGCTCGGGAATAACCTCAGGCCCTGGCTCCACATCCGTAAAGACCAGAGTGCCTGTTACGATAAGGATGTAAAGAAATCTCAAGGCCTTGGCAATGTCCCCGAACTCCTGATATAAGCGATGTATTGCCCCTGCCACTGTCATCGCGGTGCTGAACTCGTCAAGCATATCAGTATAAATATAGTAATCCTCCGGCAAAGGCAGGAACTCCTTTGTCTTCGGGTTCAGGCTGATTCTCCTGTTCTCCAGTGTCTGGATTTTTTCAGCCAGACCCATCTCATGGTAGCGGGTGATGCCCTCGTAAATCATCTCCAAAGGATTAAGGTCGTAAAGAGGGACCTCATCAAGAAATCTATCGGTCTCGTTGAAGAGAAAGTAGCCCTCGCGAAAGCCGCAGGATGATATGATTATCTCGCGGGCCAGCGCCACCTGGAGGTAGTAGTATTGCGATGAAGCTATTACACCGAGATTAAGGAGGGCCTGCTCCTCGGTGAGCTTTTCTTTCTCCATCAACTCGCGGAGACGCGGGAGGTCCTC
This sequence comes from uncultured bacterium, assembly GCA_964580655.1. GTDB lineage: Bacteria > RBG-13-61-14 > RBG-13-61-14 > RBG-13-61-14 > CAZOMR01 > CAZOMR01. The sequence continues at coordinate 28,755 of CAZOMR010000006.1, read as the reverse complement.
GCGCTCCAGCTTGCCCAGCTTCACCATCATCTCCGGAAGGGTGTCTGCCGGGACATTGGAGCTGGCGTAAACCGGTAGTCCGTTATAAAAGTAGATGTGCCTTTGGATCTTTCCCTTGTTCAGGGAAAGCTGGCCGGTTTTTTCCCGGGCATAGCAGTATCCTACAATCTCCACCAGTGGCAGAAAGGACAGGTCCCCGCTTTTCAGGCCATTTCGGAATAATCTATCCAGACCCATGTCAACAAATCCGGGGTAGTGGGTTTCCGGAGAGAAGGCCCATCAGCCTTGTGCCCCCTATACCAGTGCGCAAGAGAACCCTCCCGGGCGGCTCCTTTTCTATCCGGCCTATGATGGCCGCATTTTTTCCCAATGGCTCGCTCCTTAAAACCTCAAGCGTTCTACTGGCATCCCCGGATTTTACAACTACAAGAATCTTTCCCTCATTGGCCATGTATAAAGGATCAAGACCCAGTATCTCGCATGCCGAGTCCACGGATTCCTTGACCGGAATACTTTTTTCCTCCAATGCGACCGCCAGTGCCGTGCCTGCGACCAGCTCGTTCAGCGCGGTTGCAAGCCCTCCGCGGGTCGGGTCCCGCATCCATTTCACTCCTATTTTATCTTGATAAAGCGCATCCACCAGAGGCCAGACGCTGGCGCAGTCGCTTTCAATCGGAACCTTGAGCGCAAGATTCCCGCGAGCCGCGAGAATGGCCATGCCGTGATCCCCCAGAGTGCCGGAGGAAATCACGACATCCCCGGGCTTGATCGCTCGGCCAAGCGAAGGCCAAGCAAGCCTTGGTCCCACTCCCGATGTATTGATAAAAACGCGGTCCGCGGCCCCCCTCTCCACTACCTTGGTATCTCCTGTAACTATCTTGACCGGGACAGACGAGGCGGCATCCTGCATGGACCGCACCACTCTCTCAAGCACCTCGAACTCCAGCCCCTCTTCAAGGATGAAGCCGCAGGAGAGATACTCCGGCCTTGCGCCCATCACTGCCAGGTCATTGCATGAGCCGAACACACTGAGCCTGCCGATGTCGCTACCCGGAAAAAATATCGGGTTTACCACATGGGAGTCAGTGGTAAAGGCCAGGTTCTTGCTCTCCATCCTGATCCTGGCCGCATCAAGCAGGGGATGGAGTTCAGGGTTATCAAAGCTTGGGAGGAACAGGTCTTCAATAAGCCGCCTGGTCAGAAGGCCGCCGTCTCCGTGAGCCAGAAGAACATGGCCTCCAGGCCCTTCGGAGCCGGAATTTTTGCCCGGACCAGCCATCAACCCTGTCCTCCTTTAGATAAATCGGGCTGAATGCCTACATACTTGTAATATGCCGCACAGGTTCCCTCTGATGAGACCATGCAGGGTCCTATCGGGTTCTCCGGTGTGCATGTTTCTGCATATAGCGGGCACTGACACGGGTCAATCAGGCCCTGCAGGATCTCGCCGCACCGACAGCCCTTATGCTCGCGGAGCGGCTCTACCTCCACATCAATCACTCTCCCGGCATCGCGGTGAGCCAGGGCATCGCTGATCCGGTACCCGCTTGCCGGTATCTCTCCTATACCCCGCCAGGCGCTTGAGCATGTCTCAAAGACCCTTGAGAGAAGCTGTTGTGCAATCGGGTTTCCGCGCAGATGTGCCACCCGCTGATACTGGTTCATCACTGCCGGCCTCTCCTCTATTATCATCCGGACAAGCATAGCCACGCCTTGTAGAATATCAAGCGGCTCGAACCCGGCTATGACACAGGGGATGCCGTATTCATCGGCCAGGAACTGATAGGGCTCGGCCCCGATGATGGTGCTGACATGCGCCGGACAGATGAACCCCTGGACCTTGACATCGCGATTTTCCACCAGGGCCTTCATGGCCGGGGGGATCAGCTTGTGTCCACACAGGACATAGAAATTCCGGACTCCTTGCTTCTCCGCCTCTTCCAGGGTGGCCGCGATGGTGGGAGAGGTGGTTTCAAAGCCCACGCCCAGAAAGACAATCTTTTTATCCGGGTGCTCCCTGGCGAGAGGGAGGGAGTCGCGGCAGGAATAGACCATGCGGATATCTGCGCCCCGGGCCCGGACCTTCTCCAGGCTAGAGCTCGACCCCGGGACCCGCATCATGTCTCCGAATGTGGTGAGGATAACATCTTCCCGCCGGGCCAGAGCCACGGCCCTGTCCATGTATTCATTCGGAGTGACGCACACAGGGCAACCCGGGCCGGAAAGCAGTTTCACGGACTCAGGCAACATCCCCTTGATCCCGAACTTGTGAATGGCCATGGTGTGGGTGCCGCAGACCTCCATTAACACGATCTCGCGATCCTGGAAGGGTTTGACCCTGCGGCGGATTCCGTCCGCAAGCTTATGACTCAATTCCAGGTCGCGAAACTCCTCAAGGTATTTCATCGGCCGATTCGCCCTAGAGGTCCTTTGGACTCCCGCTCATCCTCTTCCATCGCATCCACCATCTGGCGGATCAAATTCAGGGTTTCCTCTGCTTCATCTGGCTTGAGCCGTTCGATGGCAAACCCGGCATGCACGATAACATATTCACCAGGCATGACTTCCGGGACCATACTCACATCCACCTCCATGATAACGCCTGCGCTCTCGACCCTGGCCCGAGAGCCTTTAATATCCTCTACCCTCATCGGAACTGCAAGGCACATTACGTCATCCTCCTTAAGGCTACTGCGGCCTGGCCCAGGCATATCCCGCCGTCATTTATCGGAACTTCCCTCGGCAAATAGACCCTGAAACCTTGATCCTCTAACCTGCTTTTCGTGCCCCTGACAAGAATCATGTTCTGAAAAACTCCCCCGCCAAGGGTGACCTCGTTGATGTCTGTCTGGTCTCTGGTCAGGGCGCATACCTCTGTGATCATTTCCGCGACTCCATTATGAAACCTGGCCGAGATACGGCCTACGCTTACTCTCTTTCTTAAGTCTTCTACACAGGCCTCGATGACCGGCAACGGGTCTATCAGGATTTCGTCTCCCTCATTAATCAATGAGAATTCATAGCCGCTGGTTACATGTTTCTCCGTCGTCATCTCCAGCTCGATAGCGGCCTGGCCCTCGTAGTTAACCACGGCGCGGATTCCCAGCACGGCTGAAACAGCATCAAAAAGCCTGCCCATACTGGATGTCAGCGGACAGTTAAGGCCAGCCTCAACCGCGTTTTTCAAGACCTGCCATTTTCCGGGATCAAGGGCCCTGATGGAGGGGATGTCCAGATTGAGGAATTCATCCCCGTAGATACGCTCAAGGTAGATGGCCATCATGCGCCATGGCTCCTTGATGGCCTGCTCTCCTCCTGGAAGTGGAATGTAGCATAGATGGGCCTTTCGGTCAAAGTCCATGTAATCCGCGACCAGGAACTCTCCACCCCAGACCGCCTCATCCGGTCCGTATCCTGTGCCGTCCATTGAGACGCCGATCACGGGCCCCTGAATTTCGTGTTCCGCCATCACGGCCGCGGCATGGGCATGATGATGCTGAACGCCTATCCGGGGCAGGTCAAGGCTCAGGGCATATCTGGTGGAGAGATATTCCGGGTGAAGATCATGGGCCACGGCCTCTGGCTGGATTTTAAAAATCCTTTTCAGATGCTCGATCCCCTGTTCAAACGCGCGCAGGGTTTCGAGGTTATCCATGTCCCCGATATGATGGCTCACGATAACCTGGCCTGAGCGAGCGAGGCAGAAGGTATTCTTCAGATGCGCTCCGCAGGCGAGAATGCTCTTTTTGCCGGGGAGTCTTGCGGAAAGAATTCTAGGCGTGTATCCCCGGGCCCTGCGGAGAAAAAAAGGCCTTCCTTCAACGACCCGGACCACGGAGTCATCACAGCGGATATAGATGGGCCGGTTGTGTGTGAGGTAATAGTCCGCGATCTGGTCGAGGCGGGAGCGGGCCTCGTCATCAAGATATGCTATAGGCTCGTCGCTCATGTTGCCGCTGGTCATGACCAGGATCATGCCTGACTCTTGAAGCAGGATATGATGAAGCGGCGTATAGGGAAGCATAAAACCCCAGGTCTTTTGCCCGGGGGCCACTTCCTCGGCCAGTTGCGGCTCTTTTCGTTTAGGGACTAAAACGATGGGTCTTTCAGGAGATAGGATGAGTTCTCTTTCCGTATCAGTTACAATGGCGTATTTTTCAATTTGATCCAGGCTCCGAGCCATAATTGCGAATGGCTTATCTTCTCTATACTTGCGAGAGCGCAGTGTTTTTACAGCATCCTGGTTCAAGGCATCACATGCAAGCTGAAACCCTCCCAGGCTTTTTACGGCAATGATTCTGCCCAGCAGGAGCATTTCAATGGTTTTGCTGATCGGGTCTCCGGGAATTCTTTTTCCTGCCCTGTCAAGGAAGATGAGCCTGGGGCCGCAGTTGGGGCAGGCATTTGGCTGGGCATGGAATCTCCTGTCCTGAGGGTCATCATACTCACTCTGGCACTTCTGGCACATGGTGAATTTCTTCATTGTGGTATAAGGGCGATCATAGGGTATGGCCTGGATGATGGTATATCGCGGGCCGCAATTAGTGCAGTTGGTGAAGGCATACCTGTAGCGCCTGTCCTCTGGATCAAAGATTTCCTTGAGACACTCGGGGCAGGTAGCCGCGTCCGGGGACACCTGGGTATCAACAGAATCCGCTCTTTCCGACTCCTTGATTCTAAAGGCCTTTTCGCGGATAGGCTGAATGGATTCGCATACAAGCTCGCTGATCCTCGCGAGCACTGGTGCCTTTCCTACCGATTCAATACGGAAGGCCTGGATTCTCTCCTCAGGCCCCTCCACTTCCACAATAACCCCGGCAGGGTCATTATTCACAAACCCGGCAAGCCCGTGGGCCTTAGCCAGCCTGAAGATGTGTGGTCTGAACCCCACACCCTGGACTGTGCCAACATATCGAATGCGCAAACGCGGCATAACAGAGTGCTCATCTCTCCTTGGCTTTACATGTCCCCCTTACTCAAGCCCACTCTTTAATTATGATAATTATTCATCCCGTTTATGTCAAACCCTTGGAATCCTGGATTAAGTGATTATATTTAAAAAGGAGTGAAAATTTTTGAAACCAAAACCCTGAAAATTGAATCTAAATTAAGAGGTAGCATGTAAAGCGAGAGTGATATTATGAGCAAGTCTGCAGTATCTGAAGGGTCTGAAATCAAAGAGATTCTTGAAGAGGGTCTTGGTCTTCTTGGTGCTCCCTGTGACTCTGAAGAGGCAATTAAAGCCGAAGGTAATGAGGGAGACAACAAGGAGCGCGCAGTGGAGAAGGGGTCCACATTTGAGAGTTCCCTTTCATGGTATCTCAAGGAGATGGATATAAGGGGGATGTATAGCCCGAAAGAGGAGCTAGAGAGCGCTCGCGAGGTTCGTGAGCTAAGAGATAAACTCCAGAGTCAGGCGGAAAAACTACGCTTTGTCGAGGGCGAGATTACGGATAAAGTAGTGAAGGAGGCCCTGGAGAAAGCGGAACATTACCTTTCCCTGCGCAAACGGAACCGTATCTCTGAATGGGCCTTTCGCAAAAAGGTGGGCATGGGCCCAAAGAGGCTCAGGGCTTTGATCCGGGAAATCAAGAAGACGCACGAAGAGCTGAACGAGAAGCGCAACAAGTTTGTGGAGGCCAACCTGCGCCTGGTGGTCAAGATAGCCAATCGATACCGCAACCAGGCACTGAGTGTCGCGGATCTGATCCAGGAGGGAAACCTGGGTCTTATCCGGGCTGTTGAGAAGTTTGATTACCGAAAAGGGTTTAAGTTTTCAAGCTATGCTACCTGGTGGATTCACCAGGCGATTATCCGGGCGCTTGCGGAGAAGAGCAAGCTGATTAAGCTCCCTGTATATGTGGTTGATCGTATCCGTCGCCTGGATCGCCTCAGTCGGCAACTCACGAGGGAGTTGGAGAAGGAGCCGAATGTATCGGACCTGGCGGAGAACATGGGCGTGGGTGCGGATGAGATAAATAACCTGATTCGGATTTCAAGGGAACCCCTTTCCTTCGAATCCACGATCAAGGATTTCGACGAGATATGCCTGGGCGATGTGGTCGAGGATCCACGCATCGAGCGCGCGGATGAAGCCACTGGCAGGATAGACCTCTATAATCGCGTGGAAAATGCTCTCAACTCCCTGACACCCAAGGAAGAGCAGATAATCCGCCTCCGGTATGGACTGGGCCATGAACAGGATCATACCCTGGAGGAAGTCGGCACCATCTTCGGCGTATCAAGGGAGCGAGTGCGCCAGATTGAGCAAAAGGGGCTTCGCAAGCTCCGGCATCCAAGCCGCTCGCGGCACCTTCGCAATCACTTGAAGAACTGAGCAGTTTGCTCTCAAGCGCCCTCTTATCCCACTCCTCCTGCAAACTGGCTGGACCTCTATTTGTGTAACCTGAATTTCAGATAAAAAAGCCACCCTGCCCGGCCCGGGGAGATGGGGGATTGAGAGAGGGTGTTTCCCCTTAAAGGAAACTATTTAGATGACTTTGCGACCGGGGCTGGATGGCCTTTTTAGCGGCATTAGCCGCTTATGTATTTCATTTATTAAGACAAGCAATTCACATGCCAAAAAATTTCCGCCTTAATTGCCTGAATTTTATGTCTATTTTTTTAATGAAACCCTGGCTCTGCAAACATTTTGCGTCAATAAGGTGACAAGAATTGTCAAAATAAAGGGACAGACCACATTCCCCTGGCTCATAACCTGCTGATAAAAAAGGAAAAAAATTTTGAGGCTTGATTGTTGACAAAATCTGGGTCTATCTGAAAGGAAATTCATAGCTCGCCATTCCATACAATGGAATTCCGGGGTTAGAGTAGTGCACCACCACATTAATTTTGCCAGAATGGTGTGTGGGGACACTGCTTGCTGAGCCATCAGCGGGCAGAGCAAGCCCTGCCCCTACAACCATCATTTTAAATGTGGTGGAGCAGTAATAAACTATAAAGAGGATATGAGCAGGGTTGACGGCTCAACATTATAGAGAAGCGGGTCCACAGTGGAGACGATATTTCGATGGTCCTCGGATCCCTCCAGAACACTTGCCAGGTCAAGATCAAAGGCCTTTGGTAAACGGGTTCCTTCCGGATCAAAAACCACGCGGATCCTGGGCTTCAAAGGGTTATTAGTATTAGTCTCTACCACTACCGCCACCTCATTGGTGTGAAGCCGGACTAATGTGCCAACAGGATAAATTCCCAGAATCTTGATGAATTCCTGGAAATACTTTGGGTCAATGACCTTGCCGGACAAGGATTCGAGTATACGCATGGCCTCGCGAGGATGAAATGGCTTCTGGTAAGGTCTCAAGGTGGTGAGTGCGTCGTAACAGTCCGCCACAGTTACTATCTTGCTGTATGGATGAACATGGCGGCCTTCTTCGAGTCGGGGGTATCCGGTGCGGTCGAATTTGATGTGGTGTTCGTAAACGATGCGCACGATCAGGTCGGTTACGCCCTCCATCTTACGGACTATCTCCGCGCTTCTTACCGGATGCTCCTGCATGATCTCCCACTCCTCATTGGTGAGAATGTGAGGCTTGAGCGTGATTTCCCTGGGTGTGACGGTCTTGCCAACATCATGCAGGAGTGCGGCCAATCCGATGTCATTGAGGTCATCCTTCGACACATTGAGGGCCTCGGCCAGAGCCAGAGACAGTACGCTGACATTCACCGAGTGATTGAAGAGGTAGTTGTCGTAATTCTTGATCAGGGTCAAAGCAAGGAGCGCAGGACGGTCTGTGAGAACAAATTGAGTGAGGTCTGCCACCGCTTCCCTGGCTTTTTTCGCATGGGGAATTCGGCCCAGCCGGGCCTCCTGAAGCACATCGGACACCGTATCCACGGCCTTCAGGTATACCTCTCTGGCATCCTTGAGCAGGATGTGCTCCACGCCGCGCTGTTTCAGAAGCTCTTCTGCTCCTTGCTTGCGAACCGCCTCCGGGTCCTCCAATAAAATTTCCAGGAATTGCGCTATCTCATCCTGGCTGAGCCCATCCTTGAACTCAACCGTGTTTATTCCCCGATCCTCGATCTGTTTTTGTATCTCGCGAATTGACATCTGGGTGTGATAGAAGGGAACCCCCTCAAATACCAGCACTTCGTCCACAATGGTCATGACCAGTTTAGTCCTGGTGGCAAAGAGTTCCTCAAACAGGCTCGCCAGTTGGCTTAATGACCGGAGCAGGGCTGGATGATTGGCCGGGTATAGACCCAGATTCTTGGCCGCGCCAATCATGCCCACCAGTATCTGGGAAAGCTTCTGCTTCAGGGCCTGGTCAGTCATTTAGAAACCTTGCCTCCAGAACCGCGCCCGGATTTCGGCGCCTTGCCTGCCAGAGCCTCAAGGGCCTGGCCGCATGCCTGGTCCAGTTCATCCGATGTGCCCCGGTAATGCTTGCGCAGGGCCCTCTCCGCGCTCTCGCCCCCGATTTTACCCAGTGCCCGCGCGGCCTTGACCCTGAGCTTCATCCGGCGCTCTCTATGCATGAATCCGGGTTTATCCAGGGTCCTGATCAGAACAGGCAGTGCTTCCTTTGAGCCTATCCTTCCCAGAACATCTGTAATACCCTCCAGGAGTTCAAGATTCTTGCGCCGTTTGCGGAACTGTGAAATCAGGGAGGGCACCGCGTTCGTATCCTTCATCTCCCCCTGTGCCTGGATGATGGCAAGCATGGTCTCTGGGTCGGTCTTGCGGTTCATCTTGCTGATGAAAACGCGGGATGCCTGCTGTCCCCGGATTTTCGAGAGCGCGCGGATCGCCTCCACCCGGATGCGCATATCCGCGTGGTCCAGCAGGGGAATCAGCGCGGGGACAGACTCGCGTTCCCGGCGTTCCCCCAGGATGAAGCATATCTTGCGAACCAGGTATTCCCTTGAATCATGGAGTCGAGATTCCAGTGGCTCGCGGACTTCCGGGCCAGCCTGGATGAGGATGTCCATAAGGGAACGGTAGGAATAGAGCACTTCGTTGCGCACCAGGATATTGATTATCGGGGCTACTATCTTAGCACCGGCCTGGTTAAACAAGCGCAGATAAGGCCTGCGGAACTCCAGAGGTGAAATCAGATATTGTTCAAACAAGTAAGTAAGCATTTCATCCATGGCCAGGGCCCGGACTGAGCGAAGCGCATACTGGGCAAGCACTTCCGCCCGGCCTCTGTTAGTCTCGGCCAGGTCTGAAAGAACGCCCAGGATATTCCAGGCCTGCTTCATCTTATTCCCCCGGATCAACTGGTGGCAGATAACCTCGAGTTCCCGGGTGATTTGAAGGAACTTATCCGGGTCCTTCTCCTGTTCAAGAATGGAAATCAGCTCACTAGCCCGGGTCATGGTCTCATCCGGCTTGGATTCCGGCTCAATCTTATCCATTTGATCCGCGTCTGGCTCTGGCCTGCCCTCTTGCGCCACCCGGGCAGAGGGAAAGGCTTTGCCAAATTCAATCTCATTGACCCAGATGCCCCTGATCCGGTGAGTGCGAAAATACTCCTCAATAAGGGTGCCTGAGCGGAATTTATCTGGATCCAGAATGAGGAGTTGAAGGAAGGCCTCGAATTCCGCAGGCGTCACATCCCTTCGTAGTGCGAACCTCTTGATCTGGCGGAGGTGCATATCCCGGGCAAGATCGGTAAGCACCGGATAGGACTCTCCCACAGGCCGGCTCCGAAAAAAGAAGCCCCGGGGACTCACCTCGAAAGCCATCTCCCCCACTGCCTGCAAAGTAGGCCTGATATTGCTCAGCGCCTGGGAGAGAGAACTTTGTAATTGGGGGTGACCCCCTGGGTAAAACAAGACCGTCTTTACGGCCTTAGAAAGCTCCAGGAGCGCACTTATCCTCTCTTGCTGATATGCCAGGGGTCTGGAATCAGCTTCCGCAAGCCCAGGGCTTGCTTTAGAACCAGGCTGGTCAGACATGATCTCCGTAAGACCCTGCTAGTAATTTTAGCACCTCAAGCTCGCTTGTCAAATTAAATTTGCATATAAAATTTAAAAAGTAAAATCAAGGGGTTATTAAAAATTTGAACTCAGGCCGAATTTTTCTCTTGACAACACAAGATATGGTGGTAAACTGAAAAGCATTCCACAACATCCTTGAATCGGGTTTTGTTTTTGTGTGGGTCGGGTCTTACCGATTATAGAGTAATAAGCTGAAAAGAAAAAAGGGGGGGGCGAGATGGCGGAAGCGAGATTTTTTATCATCCGGGACGAGGACTTTGACAAGGCAATCAATTCTGATGTGCCGGCAATCGTGGATTTCTGGGCGCCGTGGTGCGCGCCCTGCCATATGGTTAATCCTATTGTGGAGGAGATGGCGGAGGTCTACAATGGCAAGGTTCGCGTGTTTAAGATGAATGTTGATGAAAACAAGTCCACTCCTGCCCGGTTCGGGATCAGGGGACTTCCCGCACTTTTGCTTTTCAAGAATGGCAGGGTGCATGGCAACATTATGGGATCAGCGCCCAGGCAGAAGATCCAGGAGATCTTTAAAAAGGCGCTTTAGGCTTAATCCTCGCCGATCATATTCAGCCTGTCCTGGTGTCGTCCTGCCTCAAAGGGCACCTCAAGCCAGGTTGTAACGAGTTCCTCAGCCAGCTCCTTTGCCGTTACCCTCCCCCCCAGTACCAGGATGTTTGCGTTATTGTGCGCCTTTGCGGCCCGTGCCGTAAAGTGGTCATGAACCAGAGCCGCACGCACCCCTGGATAACGGTTGGCGGCCATGCTCATCCCGATGCCGGTTCCGCAGATAAGTATTCCGAGCGGGACCTCGTTTTCCGAGACAGCCTTCGCCACCTTCCTGGCATAAACCGGGTAGTCAACACGCTGTCTCCTGCGCACTCCCATATCAATCACATTATGGCCCTGTTTAAGCAGGAACTTGACAAGGTGCCATTTCAGTTCCAGTCCCGCGTGATCCGACGCAATAGCAATATCCAGGGATTTTCTCTTCATAATTCCCCTCCTTCCGGCTTGGGTTTAACGGGATATCCTGATCGGCCATTATCTTTCATGAGTTCTCTGGCCCTCCGGCGAAAAGCATTGAAGGTGTCAGGCATGGTCAGGCTCATTGCGTATTTCATGAACGGCCCGGTGGCGGGAATGCCCATGTCCACATGGATGACCAGCCAGCCCAGGGTCTGGTTTTCGCCCAAAGCCCTCAGCCGCCATGTGCCGAAATCGTTCTTCATGTTGCCCGCGAGATACCGCCATGTCTGGGTGTAGGTGCTTGAGTCATGCCTGATCTCCAGAAGACACCAGCGGTCACCTAAAGGCCAGGGAAAGTCGTTTCTCTGGTATGAATAAACCGTGAATTGGCTCGGGTCTTCGGGGTCATAAAGCACGAACCCGGGGCGGTTTTTAATAAAGAGCTTCTCCACCTCGTCCGCCGAGACCGGCCCGAGCTGGATCACCCTGTCCCTGGTAGTCTGGTCCACCAGCACGCTCACGGTTGTCTGGGCCATCATCTCGTCATAATGTTCGAGATCAGTCAAAACTTTCCATACCAATTCCACCGGCGCATCAAACAGTCCCACGCCCCTGCCCTTTGCCTGGGTGCCTTGCTCCCGCACGCACTCCCTCAGTATCTCCCCGCGCTGAAGAACACCCAACTCCTCAGTCGTCAGATCACGCTGGGCCAGGGTCTGGGACCAGGCCAGGGCTATCAGGCAGGGACAAAGAAAAAGCATGCGCAGTCTCATCTAAAGCCCTCCGGCCAGATTCTTCTGTTTATATTCCCTGTATGCCTGAACAGTGCGTGCTATGCCTTCATCCAGACCTACTTTCGGCTTGAATCCCAGTAGCCTGCGAGCCTTCTCGCCATTGAAGACCAGGTCACGCGCCACGACCTTGATCCGGTAGCGGGTGAGCGGCGGAGGTTTCTCGGCCCGGACAACGCGGAAGAGCGCATCCATGGTCCAGGCTACCGGGTAGGCTATAGCATAAGGCAAGCTCAGCCAGGGCCTCCTGCAACCGAGCGCATCAGCGAATTTCTCCGTCAATTCCCGCCAGGTGGGAGTAAGGCCGTCCTCTATAATGAAGGTCTGGTTGGCGCCGACCGGCAGGGTCCCGGCCAGGATCATGCCCTCTACAAGGTTCTCCACATAATTGATGGACACCCGTGGCCTCCCTGAGTTGACATATCCGAACACGCCCTGTTCCATGGCCTCGGCCATCTGATAAAAGCTTGTGGTGTCATTTGGCCCGAAAGGAAACACACCAGGACGGATGATGGTGACTTCCATCCCTGTCTTCTGCGCTACCTCAACAGCATAATTCTCGGCCTTGATCTTTGATACCGCGTAAGGAAAGTCAAAGCCGTCCCTGGGCCAATTTTCATCCGCACCGATGATGCCGCGGTAGCGGTGCACAGCTATGGAGCTCATCTGCACGAACCGCTTCACCCCAGACTTTGCCGCGGCCTCTGCCATGTTGCGAGACCCCACTGCGTTTATTTTCAAAAACAACTCCAACGGACCCCAGTCGCTGGCCCTTGCCGCAAGGTGAAAGACAACCTCCATTCCATCCACTGCCGCAGGCAGGGTCTCCGGGCTCGTGACATCCGCATAGACCCTCTCAAGGTTCAAGCCATCCAGGTACCACTCCGGCGTGCCACGAAGGACCATGGCCCTGACCTCGTGGCCCTGCTCGATCAACTTCTTTGAGAGGTTACTGCCGATAAACCCGTTAGCACCGGTGACAAGAACCCTCATCTTGCCCTTCTTTCCCTTCTCAAACGAGCCATAGCCCGGCGTTCATAAGACAGAAGAGATCAGTCATTATCCCCACAAACCAGTGCGCAAGAAGCCCCCACAAGATAGACCGGGTGCGAAGCGCCACTGCGCCGAAGACCAGGCCGGACAGGATAGCGGAAATAGTCTCGCCCTCGGGCTTGCCTATCAGGATGATCCCGCCAGCGATGCTCACTGTCATGCTGGCATGGATGATCACGGAGGGGATCGTCTGGGCCATGATCGCGAGAAAGGGACCGATCTTATCCTTGAGTCCGAAGAGTATAAACCCGCGGAAGAGAAACTCGAATCCTATATAATAAATCACATAGCTGAACTCCCAGAGCACAAAATGAGTCCTGCTTCTTCCAGCAAGCCTGGTCAAAGGATATTCGGCCATAAATTGAGGGTTCCGTGCTGTGATATAAAGCGGGATCACCATTACCAGAACAAAAAGCGCCAGGAACTTCCAGCCAAAACTGAAGTCCCCGATACAAAGGCCGTAATCCCTCGCCCGCTCCGCAAGCCATAACTTGATCACAATGAGCGGAATTATAAGCCAGAGCAAGAAAGCCATGCCGTGCATCCAGAGGTATTGATACCAGTCAAGAAAAGGATCATCAGGAAAATAGCGTCCGAAATGCAGGGTGAAATAATGGCCGTGCCCCTGGTAAAGCCAGATAACCATCACCACCAGTGAAACCAGGCTCACCGTGGCCGTCTTTTTTTCAATATCCCTTAGGTAACTCTTGATCTCCTCCATTGTCGGCTTACAGGCCTTTTACCCTCCTTCAATTTCTTCCTTTTTTATCATTAACCGCGAGAATCCGCAAATAGAATTTTTCTCTTCAGATTGATGGGTTCTGATGCTCATTAAAAAGAATGAACCACCAACAAATGAAAAAGCTCGACAAACCTCTTTATAACATATAATATTGATATGCTGGGTCTTATCCCTGTTTTCGTGTTCAAAGTGGTTTATCTCAATAAACACTGGAACGAGGTTTTTCGGATTATCTTTGAGGGAATTTCCAAAGAAGGAAAAAACAAACCTTCAAGGAGGAAAGAGTGATACTTTCGAGAAAGTTTTTTATCGGGACTCTCGCGGCTGTTTTATTTTTTCTGTGTTCGATGCCTTCCCTGGTTTCGGGCGATGAGCTTAACGCGGAGGAGCTTGTCAAGAAGATAGACGACCTTCTTCGGGGAGAGTCAAGCTACATGGAGATGAAGATGACGGTCTCCAACCCTGATTGGGCCAGGCCCAGGTCATTCGAGATGTATGCCTATGAGAGCAAGGTGGGAGAGAAGGCCTTCATACGAATTACCGCGCCGCCCCGTGACCGGGGCTGTGGCTTTTTGAAAATCGGGTATAATCTCTGGATGTTCATTCCCCGGACCGAGAGGGTCATGAAGATACCGCCTTCAATGATGCACCAGTCCTGGATGGGCTCGGATTTCACAAACGATGATCTGGTCCGTGAGTCAAGCATCGTAAATGATTACAAACACAGGATCATCGAGAGCGCGGATCACCCGGAGGGAGGAAAGGTTTATAATCTTGAGCTTTTGCCCAAACCGGACGCCCCGGTTGTCTGGGGCAAGATACTGCTCTGGGTATGGGATAAGGGTTTCATCCCGACAAGAGAGCAGTTTTTTGATGAAGAGGGGCGCATGATCAACGAGATGATCTTTTCCGAGATAAAACAGATGGGCGGCCGCAGGATTCCCACTTTATGGGAGATGCGCTCCATGACAAAACCGGGGCACAAGACCATACTGGAGCTCACGGAAGCGAAATTTGACATGGAGATTGATCCCGGGATATTCACAGAAAAGAGGCTGAAGAAAAAAAATTAAAAATGAGAACACCAATAGTTAACATTTTCCTGTTTAATTCCCTCCCCCTTGACTGGGGAGGGTCAGGGTGGGGGTGATTAAATTGCGCACCGATAAACACCCTCCCCTTGTTCCCCTCCCATCAAGGGAGGGGATAGGAAGACTGAGGATGTAAACCATATAGTGTTCGGAGTAATAAAAGTCCGAGGGGCCTGCAAGAGACGAAAAGATGTGGACTTTTTTCAAGATAGCATGGCGTGACCTGTGGCGGTATAAACTTAGAAGCGGCCTGACCCTTGCGGCTATTACCTTCGGCACGGCCCTGACACTATTCACGATGGCCTGGGCCAGAGGCGGGCATCAACAGATGATTGAAAGCGGTATCGGGCTGTTCCCCGGTCATCTCCAGGTGCACAGGGCCGGCTACCAGGAGGAGCGGAGTTTAATCCGCTCCATGTGGCTCTCAAAGGACCTGGTGGATTATCTTGAAACCTCTTCTCTTGTCTCCGGATACTCTCCCCGGCTCTGCACCGACGCCCTGCTCCAGGCCGGGGTAAATCTCGCAGGCGCGCAGGTCTGCGGGGTGTTCCCGGAAAAGGAGGTCAAGACAAGCAAGCTCGCCAGAACCTTTTTCCCCGAACTGCAAAAGCTTCCCAAGGGTATGAAGCCATTCCGTAAATACCGGGGAGAGTTTCTCTCCGAAAATGGAATGGAAGAAGCGGTGATCGGCGTGGACCTGGCCCGCAACCTCCAAATGGAGATCGGGGATGAATTCTCGATCATCAGCCAGGATTTCTACGGAAGCATTGCGGCAGGGAAATTCCGCGTCAAGGGAATCTTCAAGGCCGGCTCGCCTGACCTTGACGGGATGCTCATGCTGGTAAATATCTCCGAGCTTGCGGACCTGCTTTATATGCCCGGACATGTAACCGAGGTAGCGGTGATACTCAAAGACACGAATGCGTTTTCAAGGATTGAAAAAGAGCTTTACCAGAAGCATGCCGAAGATAAAGGGCCCTGGAGACTTGAGCGGCTGGAAGATGAGAACCTCTGGCTCGCTCAACCCCTCAGACCAAACCTTGAACCTGACTCGTATCTTCAACTGACGGATCAGGAGGTCATGGAAAAGGCCATTGAGAGGATTCCCGGTATTATGGGCTACTCAAGCAGAGTAAAGGCCCGAATTCAGCTTGGAAGCCTAAACATAGATGTGCTGGGAGTTGACCTGGAGAGAGAGGAAAAGACCAGCAGGCTTTTATCAAGGCTTGGTGGGACCCCGGGTTCAGGCGAAAATTTCTCAGGCCACGATTGGGTCTTACTCGAGGAAAATCTGGCAGAAAGGCTGGGGCTCAAGCAGGGAAAAGAGCTTCATCTTCGTGGAAGGAATTACCTGGGAGAAGAATTCGAGCTAAGGCTAAAGCTCGCGGGAGTGTTCCGGGGGCTTGAATCCGATCCGGATGCGTATGTCTCGCTCCGCATGCTTCAGGAAAAGCAGAGGCTTGGCGAGAATATTCACCAGATACTGATCCGCCTCCAGCCGGGCCTCTCTAAAGACCGGGCAGAAAAGCTCATAGTTTCCCGGCTGAATTACGAGGTTATTCCGTGGCAGGAGCTGATGCCAGACCTCGTGCAGTTCGTCCTGATGGACAATGCCGGCGCGGTTCTATGGCTTCTCATTCTTCTCGTGGTTATTGCATTTGTAGTCCTGCTTACGATTCTGATGAGCGTGCTTGAAAGGGCGAGAGAATTCGGAATCATGAAGGCTATCGGGACCCGGCCGATTGAAATCTTCCGCATCATCCTCATGGAATCAGCTCTTCTGGGAATGTTCGGGGGCATAATAGGCATAGCCCTGGGACTGATTCCCACAATTTATTTCACGCGTATCCCGCTCGATATTTCAGCATATTCTGAATCCCTGGAGGAATTCGGGATAGATCCCTTTATGTATGCCCGACTTGAGCCTCGCATGATTCTCGCAACCCTGGCTATCATATTATTTATAACCATGGTGATGACGGTCTTTCCTGCAATCCGGGCCGCGAGAACCTCGCCGGTCCAGGTGCTCAGGTTTCAATAGGAGAAAGGCATGGCCGGGTTTATAAAGATAGCATGGCGAAACCTCTGGCGGAACCCGAGGCGAACCATAGTGATTACCCTTGCCATTGCGCTCGGTATCTGGGGAGTGCTTGTTGCAATCGCATTTGATAATTCCTTTGCATATCAGATGGTGGATAATTTCATTTATACTCACCTCGGGCATATAGAGATTCATGCCAGGGGCTATCAGAAGAATCCAGGGCTCCGTCTCTGCATGACCGATGCTGAAGAGGTGCTTGAGAAGGTCAAGACATCAGACCATATCGCGGGGTATGCCCCAAGGATAAAAGCCTTCGCACTGGCGCAATCTCCCAGGGCGAGCCAGGGGGTTATGCTCGTGGGAATTGATCCTGGGCTTGAGCCGACAGTAACCCGGATCAAGACTTTCATCACAAAAGGAAGCTATTTTGATAAGGATGATGATCGCGCAGTCCTCATAGGAGAGGGCCTTGCACATAAGCTCAAGGTTGGGTTGGGAGACAAGATCACCTTCTTTACACAGGGCTTCATCTGCGAAGAAGGGGTGATCGAGAGCCTGCGAGTGACCGGATTATATCGAAGCGGGATAGGCGAGTTGGACAAGACCCTGGTATATCTGCCCCTCAAGCTTAGTGAGAGGATTCTGGAGATGAAGGGAAAGCTCAGTGAGATAGCAATCATCGTGGATGATGAGAAAAATATACCTCTGCTAAAACAGGATTTGAAGAAAAAACTCTTTGAAAAGGATTCGGGCCTGACCCTGGAGAGCCGGGAATTAAAAGGAGCAGAGGGGGGCGGGATTCACTTGATAAAAGTTACAAAAAAAAGAGCAGAGGACATGATCCTGGACCCGGAGGCGCTTGGAGAATCCTTCAGGTTGAATGCTCATACAGCGGCTGTTAGCTATCGGCTTTCTCTTCCTGTAATTGCTCATCACAGCACCAGAGATGAAGGGGAGAGCAAAATTGAGCTTGATCTTCATGGTGTTGATCCGGTCACTGAAAACAAGGTAACAAGGCTTTTTGACTCGGTTGATATTCCGGAGAATAGCTGGCTTGCAGGGAGTGAGATTGAGAAGGAGCTTGAGGTTCGCGAGGATTGGATCATCCTTGATGAGCGCGCCTCGTATGCGCTCTCCGCCGAGCCCGGAGATACCATCATGCTCGAATTGGGGTCAGAGCTTCACTTAAAACTTAACGATAAAATCAGGCTACACCCCGGGGGAAAGTTTTTGAGCCTGGAGGTTGCGGGGATCCTGAAAAGTGAAATTGAGCAGGGAAAAGACATGCCTCTTGCCATGATAAGCCGGCGGCAGATGTGGGAGACTTTCACTGGCGAGCCTTGCGCAAGCGAGGTTATTATCCGGCTCAAACCGGGGTCGGACCCGAAGGAGGTGTCAGATGATCTTGTGGCCGGGCTTGGCCGCGAGGTTCTGGACTGGGGCGAGCTATATCCTTTGCTTGCAGAGCTTAAAATGCTGATGAATGCTGTCAATTATGTTTTCCTGCTTATCATCTACATCGCGGTTGCCTTCGGGATCGCGAACACCATGGTGATGAGTGTGTTCGAGCGTGTGCGGGAGTTGGGCATACTCAAGGCGATCGGCACGCGGCCGGGCCAGCTTTTCAGGATGGTCATCCTGGAGTCCGTGATGCTCGCGGCTATCGGCATGGGACTCGGAGGGCTCGCAAGCGCGGCCACTATCTGGGTGTGGGCAAGAAACGGACTGGACCTCTCAATGTTCGCGGCCGAGGCAGGTGAATCCCTCGGGATGGGCAGTGTGCTTTATCCTGTCCTTACCCTGGAGAACATTCTTTT
The DNA here is from genome assembly GCA_964580655.1 of uncultured bacterium. GTDB lineage: Bacteria > RBG-13-61-14 > RBG-13-61-14 > RBG-13-61-14 > CAZOMR01 > CAZOMR01. The sequence goes on along the minus strand of CAZOMR010000006.1, from coordinate 10,285 downwards.
CGCAGTTGTTATGGCTCTTGTTATCGCGATAGGCTCTGCTTTATATCCTGCATTCAGGGCGTCGCGGCTTTTGGTGGTTGAGTCTTTACGAAGGATTTAGAGGGGGTTTTCAAATGGCCCATCTTGAGGCGGAAGGGATTGTGAAGATATACCGGGATCATCAGGTGGCCACCGAGGCCCTGCGAGGCATAGATTTCAAGATGAAAAAGGGCGAGTTCACCGCGCTCTTCGGGCCAAGCGGCTCCGGCAAGACCACGCTTTTGAATATACTGGGCGGGCTGGATATGCCTACCAGCGGAAAGGTCCGGCTCGGGGAAAAGGACTTGACCGGGCTCAGACAGAGTGAGCTATCCCGGGTCCGGCTTTTCAAGATCGGCTTCGTGTTTCAGGCCTACAACCTTATCCCGGTACTCACAGCGATTGAGAATGTGGAATATGTGCTTCTGCTTCAAGGAATGCCCAGGAATGAACGAGAGAAGCGGGCAAGGACATTGCTTGAGGAACTGGGGCTTGGAGAACTCATCAATAAACGACCCACCGAGATGAGCGGGGGAGAGCAACAGCGCGTGGCAGTGGCAAGATCAATCATTCATCTTCCCGAACTGGTCCTCGCGGATGAGCCGACCGCCAACCTGGACTCCAAGACAGCCTTTGAACTCCTGGACCTGATGCGGAGGCTCAACGAGGAAAGAAGTATCACATTTCTCTTTTCCACGCATGACGCAAGAGTGATGGAGAGGGCAACGCGCCTGGTACAGCTCCGGGACGGAATGATAGCAAGCGATGAAATACGCGGCTGAGTGTGTGCTTGCACTTCTTGCTCTGGCAATTATCGCGCCGCACCGGGCAGACGCGATTGAATTGTATTCCACGGATAAACTCTCACTCCATGCCTCCGGATACCTCCAGGATCAGGCACAGCACACTGAGGGGTTCTTCGGAGAACCCTTTGACCGCAATCAGGCGAGAATCCGCCCGGAATTCAACGCCCGGATAGGCGACAATCTCACTGGCTTTTACAGTCATACCCTGGAGATGAACATCGGCTCGTGTCTTGAGACGCTTGATTACCAGTTTCTCAAACGCCTGCCACCGGCAACCTATTACGACTGGGATTGGACGATCGAGGATAATGATCGCCGACATGTTCGTTCCTCTGTGTATAGGGCATATATGGTTTACGAGGAGGAGCAAGTGAGGATAGTGGCGGGCAGACAGCGTGTGGCATGGGGCACCGCGCTCTTCTGGAACCCGACCGACCTTTTCAATCCCGTAAGCCCGATCTCTCTTGAGCCGATGGAAAGAGAGGGCGTGGATGGTTTGAGCGCGGAGTTGATGCTCAAGGAATTCACCTACCTGAACCTGGTTTACGGGATCGGCGATAAGTGGTCGGAGAGCCAATTCGCAATCAGGCTCAAGACCACAATCAAGTCCCTGGATGTATCTGTTATGGCCGGAAAATTCCAGGAGAACGAAGTGGTGGGCGCGGATTTCTCAGGCTATGTGGCTGATGGAAGCCTCTACGGAGAAGGCACTTATACCCGGACCAAAACAATGTCCAGCGGATCCGAAGGAGATGACTACATTCGCATATCCCTTGGTTATCAATATAGCTTTTCAAACTCCGCCGCCTTTGCAGTGGAATACTATCACAATGGCGGGATATTGACCTGGGAGGGAGACCCTTATGCGCCCTTTCCAGTAGATATGTTTTCAGACCCACTTGCGACCTTCGGGAGAAACTTTCTCGGGGCCATGGCCGGCTATGACCTCACCCCGCTCGTGCGCTGGGATATGACCTTCATATTCGACCTGGACAAAGGAGGCATCTTCCTTGGCCCGCATGTAAGCTACCTGGCCTCAGGCGCAATTACGATTGAAGGAGGAATGCAGGCCTTCGGAGGCGAGCCAGAGGGAGAATACGCACTCATGCATGACATCTTCTGGGTCCGCCTGAGATACGATCTCGCGTGAGCTAAGACTTGCCTTTATCGCTTTTTATCCAGCATCGCATGGGCCTTATTCACAAACCTGAGCACCTCCCGCGCCTCGTGACTCTTCGGATCAAGGTTCAGCCATATGTAAGCGGCCCGCTCCATGGGAACGAGAAAATATTGGTGAGGTGATATAATGAAATACTGCTGGTAAATCAAGGTGATGTAACGATAGGCATCCTCGGTTTCAGGGTCCAGCTCAAGAGCCTTTTCCAGCTCCCGAAGAGCATCATAATAATATCCTCCAGCAATATTCCTGCGTGCCGAGGCCAGGTGCTCTTGAGGGGTGCCTGTCAGGGTATCTGGTTCCAGGCCTTCCGGCTGAATCTCGTAAATTGTTATCACCCGCCGATATTCCGGAAGACAGCGACTGTAGATAATACGGGTGTTCGGAGCCGGGTAATAAGTAATATCGCGACTTCTTACAAGAAATTCTTTTTCGCTGATGTAGACTATCTCCGGATTCGGGTCCGGCTGAAGGCCAAAAGCGATCGGCTCCAACAGAGGCCGGAGCGCATTCAAGACAAAGCTGTCCGCAACAATATAGTCCGCCTTTTTGTCCTCAATTATACTGAGGAGTTCGGGATAGGTCTTCGGCATAGGCTCGTGCTTACCTTTCAGGTAATAGGCCATGAAGGGCTTGCGACCAAGGATAACCCTTCCGGGAGGGACAAGGCCGCGGGATATGACCTCCTGGGCTACCTCCTTGTGTCCAGCCGAATACTTATAGTGCATCCCGGCAGGGCCAATTCTCTTGTGGAAATCCTTGTAAGCAGGGTAAAGGGCTGGAAATGCCGCAACCACCAGTAAAACGGGAACAAGTATACTTATAAGCTGTTCGCGTGAAGACCAGGCCGGCACGCTCTCCGCCAGAACCCCGGATATGACCCTTCCGATGCGCACCATCCCCGCTCCGGCCACAAGCATGCCAAGTGGCATGATAGGATAGATATACCGCTCGTCAACCATGTAAGGCGTAACAAGAGCATATAAACCCACAAGTTGAAGAATCCAGATCAATACATAAACCTCCCGGAATATCCCTTCCCGGTTTCTCGACCTGAAAAGCAACACATACGCCAGGATATAGCCTGCGAAAAAGAGGATAGAGAGGAACCATCCCATATGCTTGAGAAACTGATAGAAATAATCTTTGAACAGGATCAAAAGCTTTTTCGGAAGAACGAAAATACCAGAGGACCCTCCTATGAAATCTCCAGCCCCGGATTGGCTTTCCCGAAGGTCTTCATTGGTAACTTTATCCCGGTCAATTCGGGACCCGCCGAATTGCAGGACCTGGCCGGAGAGTTGGTCCTGGCCCATCTGGGGGCTCAATCCCCACTCGCCAGTGTGCACCCTGATGTGAAGCCAATATGGAAAACTCACAAGCAGGAATACGCCAAGAATGATCCCAATCCTTGCGACCAGCATCCTCCCGTGGGTCCGAGCCATAAACCGCCAGTAAAACCCTCCGGCAACTATTACCCAGAAGACCAGGGTGATCCCCACATCACGGGTCAGATACGCGAGGCCAGAAAGCAGGCCGAGAAGGGCTAATAGCCAAATTCTGGGTCGAGAAAAAGCGTAGATGCTCAAAGTGATAATTAGAAGATAGAGAAAGGTAAAGGTCGCCTCAGTGAGAAGCGGCGTGGCATAGCGCAGTCCGAACCACTGAAAGCTGAAAATACACGCCGCGGCCAGCCCGGCCACTGCGGATTCAAGCTTCCGGCCAAGCCAGAAAAGAGGAACAAAGCTTGAGAGACTCAAGACTATCGAGATCCATGATCCGAGAACCTCAGGCTCTATTGGCAGAAAAGATAAGCCTGCAAGGAGTAAGGAGTAAAAAGGCGGAAGATGACGCGAGCGGATAAACCCCTCATCCAGGTTGTAATCGCGGGAAAATATTTCCCCGCTCCGGATGTCATCCGCAAGGCTCATATACTGCAAGGAGTCCGGGTAAGTCAAAGGCGTAAAGGTGGCGTTAGAAAGACGAAAGCCCAATCCGACCAGTATTATAAGGAATAGCCACAACCAGGGATTTAGAAAAACCCGGGGTATCCTGTTCGCTTTCCAGCCGGACGATGAAGGCCCCGTAAGTGCCGTCTCCGCCTTTCTCCTCTTTGACTTCTTCTTGGCCATCTTAATTTCTGTTTCAGGTTATACAAAAAGGGGCTTTTCGTCAATGATACCCTTGCTCGCGATTTATGTTATGATTCTTTTTGGCTCTAACCAGTGTGTGCGAAAGAAAAGCAAGGGGGAAATCATGACCGCGCCTGATTTTCACTCTGCGCTTGAGCAGAATGCAAAGTCCGAAAAATCTGAAGGATATGTCCCGGATCGCATCTTTCTCAAGTTTGAACAGGACTCTATTTCCTACCTTGAGATGAACCAGCGTGCAAACCGCATCGCACATGCATTACTCGAACTCGGGGCCGAGCCTGGCTCCGGACTCGCTATCATGCTCCCCAATATACCCGAGTTCCTGGAGGTCTTCTTTGCCACACAGAAAATCTCGGTATATGCAGTGCCGGTCAACACAGGCCTGAAAGGCCGGAGCCTGGCACATGTTCTCTCACACTCCGAGGTCCGGTTCCTTGTCATTCATCAGGATTACCTGGAGGAATTCCAGGCCATCCAGAACCATGTCCCGGAACTCAAGACCATCGTGGTGCATCGCGATGTGCCCCCTGCCGAACAGGTCACACCGGGCCGCGCACTTGCATACGAGCTACTCTCCGATCATCCAGGGTCCGAAAACCCGAACCTGGAACTTGATCCTCAGGCCATATGCCTGATCATGTATACCTCCGGAACCACCGGCCCGGCAAAGGGAGTGGTCTATCGTTACAACCGCACCGGCCTGGACCTCGTGGTCCAGGGCTCAAAACTGATAATCCAGCCCGGAGACATCATCTATACCTGCCTGCCCCTCTTCCACATGAACGCCCTGTTCCTGTCTACACAGTGGGCCATCCATTCACGGAACACACTGGCCCTGGGACGCAGATTCTCTGCATCCCGCTTCTGGGAAGAAATCCGCGGGCACCGGGCCACAGTCTTCAACGCACTCGGGGCCATGATACCTATCCTGCTCAAACAGCCTCGCCGCTCAGACGATTCAAAAAATCCTGTCCGCCTGGTCTTCTCCGCGGCCTGCCCGGCCAAGGCATGGTGCGAGTTTGAAGAGCGCTTCTCCTTGAAAATCTGGGAACTCTACGGTGCAGTGGATGGCGGCACCTTCTCGTGCATCAATGTGGGGAACGCTCCGGTGGGCTCAATAGGAAAGCCCGGAGTCGAGCACCGCCTCGTGGATGAAGATGATAACGACTGTCCGCCAGGCACACCCGGTGAGCTGATCTTCCGCATCACCAACCCCTCACGGCAGACCGTTGAATATTTCAAGGACCAGGCGGAAACCCGAAAAAAGATGAGCCACGGCTGGCTCAGAACCGGAGACCTCTTTTATAGAGACGAGCAGGGATTCCTCTATTTCGTGGACAGAAAGACCGACGGCATGCGACGCCGGGGCGAGAATGTCAGCGCATTCGAGGTGGAGTCCGCTGTCTGTCTTCACCCGGATGTCCTTGAATGCGCCGCAACAGGTGTGCCCTCTGACCTGAGCGAGGACGACATCTTCATCGCAGTGGTCCCGAAGCCAGGTGTCCGACTCGAACCACAAGACCTTTATTTATTCCTGGAAAAACACCTCGCTTTCTACCAGCTTCCCCGATACATCGAAATAATGGAAGCCCTGCCGAAAACCCCGACACAGAAGGTCCAGAAGAGCCTGCTCAAGCAAAGAGGCCCCGGGCCTGAAGCCTGGGACAGGGATAAGGCGAGCTAGCTCAATGTATGAAAGGCCAGAACGCGAAGACAGCCGTATACATCAAGCCGATGACAAGAACGCTTATCCTTGAGGGGATTAGAGTGCCGTTCGGAATTTTGCGTAACTCACGCAGGGCAAAGATAGAGCCAAGCAGGATCAGCACGATAACGATGATGCCGACCAATTGATATGGGACAACCAACCCAGGCGCGGCCAGGGTCTTGTTGAAGATTGAATCAGCATTAGGTATTCCTCCCGGCTGTGCCAGTGACATGGGCAGGAACCCGGCCCAGGAGTTGAGCTTGGCAAGCGCCTTGGCCACATGCGCGGTCGCGATGATGGGAGCCGCGGAGGTGGCGGCCATAGTAAGCAGTTCCCAGAATGAATTTCGATGCTCGAACAATCGTATAATTCCAAGGATCAAAAACCAGAGCGCGAAAGGGAACAGAAACAGGTACCAGAAGGTATGCACCCAGTCCCAGGAAATGGCCACTCCGGCCCATGAGTAAAACCTTTCCACAGGCCAGTGGAAGATCCACTCCATGGGCTTGATCTCGGTGAACACCTCGTGGGTGATAAATCCAGAGGCCAGGATCACGAACAGGGATTCGGCCACGGTGAGCACGGGCCTACGGCGCGCAGGGGATTGACCGGTTGTGATGCCGAAGCCCACATTGTCATGAGGGCACGCCTTTACGCACTGAAAACAAAGCACGCAAGCATCGCCCTGCTCCCGGTCAAAGGCCGGCACACGGCTTGCACAACTCTGCCCATTCCACTTTTTTAATGCGTCGGCTCTCATGCAGTCGCGGCTCCGGCAAGACCGGCAAACACCAGGGGCCAGGGTATCGAGCTGAACCGGGCTAAACCGGCCGTAGACTGAAAGTAGCAGGTTGGCCGGACAGAAGCCCTTGCAGAAACTGCGCGGCTCCTTGAAGACCACCCCGCTTATGGCCGCGAGTGCCAATATCGCAATCAGCATGTAGGATGTAAAACCCGGAACCCTGTGGAGAGATATGCCGCCCACGAGTAGCTGAAGGGCAAGGTAGAGCAAGAAGATCAGATAGCCGGCCCTGAGCCACGCTGGCAGGGAAACCCTGGAAAGGCCCAGACGGGACGAGACACGATGTGTCAGGTTGTTCACAAGCTCCATAGGGCAAACAGTGCACCATACCCTACCCAGGGCCACGACCCCGATGATCATCAGAGGCCACCATATTCCCCAAATCAAAAGCGTGCTTGAATTAGTCTTGCGCAGAATCTTTAAGTAACTCATGTCAGAAACATCATTCCCCACTCCCCAGCCGGTTATAACCAGATAGGCAAACACCAGAAGCATAAGAACCTGGAGCGCATAAGGGAATGTGGCGTTCCTTGCCATTTTGCCCACAGGGCCGAAAAGGAAATTCATACGGAAGTGTGGAGAACTCTGCATCTTTATATCTTATATCACCCAAAAATCTTTCTTGACAAGCTAATGAATTTCTTGATAGTTTAAATCACAACTTGTCGGCCCGCCTGAGGCTTCAATCTGTATTTTTTCAAATGGGGGGATTGGGTTCATGATTCTGGAAGAAGCAAGAACTCTGTGCGATCTATTTCAGATACAGGCCCGGCGCAAGCCGGATTCGGTGTTTCTCCGGGCCAAGTTCAAAAACGGCCTTCCCTGCGAGTCATTCCAGGAGATCACCTGGTCCGAGGCTCTAACCCAGGTAAGGAGGATGGCTCAGGGATTGATCGCCCTGGGTCTTTCTAAAGGCGACCGTGTCTCGATCTTTTCCCATAACCGGCCCCGGTGGATCATAAGCGACCAGGCTATTCAGGCCGCAGGAGGGGCTGGTGTTCCCATATATCCCACGAGCACCAACCGCCAGCTTGAATATATTCTCAACGACTCTAAATCTCGCATGATAGTTGTGGGCGAAGATAATCTCCTGAAGCAGGCTCTTGAGGTAAGGGCCAATGTTCCAGGCCTTGAATGGATCATCGCATTGAGCCCTTCATCCGAGCCTGTCGCGAAAGGAGTAATCTCCTATGATGACCTTCTTAAAAAGGGCGATGATATTGATCGGCCCGATGAATACGAGGCCCGGGTTGCCGAAGTCACGCCGGACACAATAGCGGCCATTATCTATACATCCGGCACGACCGGCGATCCCAAGGGAGCGGTGCTATCGCAAGACAACTTCATGGCCAATGTGCGCCAGATAATGAATACCACCTTGAACCGGAAGATACTGGAAAAGGGAGAGAGCTTCAATTGCCTGTGTCACCTTCCGCTCTGCCATGTCTACGGCCGCACCTCGGACTATCATGTCCAGATGGCCATGGGAGGCGAGATAACCTTTGCCGAAAGCTATGACAAGATGCCTCAGAACATGCTTGAGGTCCGGCCACAGCTTATCTGTTCCATCCCCAGGCTCTATGAGAAGACCTATGAGGCGGTCAATATGGCGGTTACCCGCATGACCCCTTTGCAACAGCGCATCTTCCGGTGGGCCAAAGGGGTCGGGGATAGAATGGTTGAAGCCATGAGCACTGGAAAAAGGATGCCGGTTACAGTGGCCCTCCAGATGCCCATTGCCACAAGGCTTGTCTTTGATCGCATCCGCAAGCTCGCGGGAATGGACAGGCTCGTGCTGGCAAACTCCGGAGGCGGAGCCATCAGCGCGGATGTGGTTCGCTTCTTCCGGGCAATGAACATACAGATGTCCGAAGGATACGGGCTTACCGAGACCAGCCCGGTGCTCACCTGGAACGCCCCTGAGCTGATCGGGGGAATGCCCAAAGGCAGAATCCCGAAGCTCTGTCTTGAATGGATGCTTCAGACAATGATTCAGGCGCAAAAGAACGGGGTGAGCCCCTTTACCAGGCCTATACTCGCACTGAAGCTGACCATCGCATACAACTTTCTCCTTTACAGGATGGTGGTCAAGCCCGGAACAGTGGGCCAATGTCTCAAAGACACTGAGATCAAGATAGCCGAAGACGGCGAGATACTTGCCAAAGGGCCGCAGGTATTCAATAGAGAGACGGGATACTTCAATAAACCGGACATGACCGCGGAGGCCTTTACTGATGATGGATGGTTCTTGACCGGGGACATAGGCCACTTTGACGAAGACGGGTTCCTTATTATTACGGACCGCAAAAAAGAGCTCCTTGTCACAGCGGGCGGCAAGAATGTCGCACCGCATCCAATCGAGCTGGAGCTGGAACTCGATCCCTTTATAGAACAGGCATGCGTGGTCGGAGACGCAAAGAAATACATATCCGCTATCATCGTGCCCAATTTCCAGCAACTAGAGACAGACCTCAAGCTCAAGGGAGTTGAATTCACGGACCACAAGTCCATGATAGAAACTCCCGAAGCCATTGCCCTGTTTGAGGAACGGCTTCAAAAGATCAACCAGAATCTTGCACGATACGAACAGATCAAGAAATTCCGACTTGTCGAACACGCCTTTGCCGAGGAAACCGGCGAGCTTACACCCACCCTGAAACTCAAAAGAAGGGTGATCTACAAGAAATACGGAGACCTCATTGAGTCCATGTATTAACCCAAATAATGCTGTTGTCCCTTTCCGATTTAGAATAGGGATGTTATCTAAAATCAATCCTTATTCTTAGGAGGGACAAAACGATGCGTTTATCGCATTCGGGCTTCCAGCGTAGAAAGGAGAAAGGCCGGAAAAGTTCCGGCCCTCCACGCTGTATAGCTACCAGCCTCGGCGCTCGGGCCTACAGCTCGTAGGGTCGCACGCCTGCGTTGCCCTATCCTCCGGACTGGCATTCATACCATAGCCGTTTAATCGGAGAAGGTCAGGCTCCCCGCTGGCAGCCTATATAGCGATAAACGCAAGCTTTTTGCTCAGGCACCAATAAACCGGATGATCCATAAATGGCAACTGCACTATTTGGGTTAATAACTTTCAACTAGAGACCTGATCCCCAAGCATTTGTTTCAAGGCCTTTAATCCTCGGCGAATTCTACGCTGGACACTTGAGCGATTGATGTTGAGGATCTCGGCTATTTTGGGGATTGAGATGTTATCAAAGAAGTAGAGTTCTATGGCCTCTCTCTGCTGGGATGATAATAGTTCCAGGAAGGCCTGGACTGCGGGGATGGCCTTTGACTGGACAATGGTAGGATCAAACCTGTGGATGTTAGCCTCTGCAAGATGTTCAAGCTTTCCCGGGGTCACGATAAGCTCGCGCTGATAGCATTCAAGGCTGGTGAGTTCCTTTTCCAATGAAGGACAGGGGGACTGGCAATTTTCGCGAAGAGGGCAATCGCGGCACAGCATGATTACCTCCAGATTGAGCTTCACCCTGGGTAGTCCCGCGAAAGAAGCCCGTATGAAAAGGGTCAGGCCCCCTTGAGAGCATATCCCTCCCTGGCAGGCACATATTAATTTAATCCACCTGGATTTTCCTTGACCGTGGCGGGTCGAATTCCTCGATA
>CAZOMR010000005.1:1735-33177 GCA_964580655.1 uncultured bacterium | reverse complement strand
CGGATAAACCCAAAAAAGGGGTTAAAAAATGATTCACCAAATATGTCGCACACCCAAGGCATTAAGGCATTGTCATTTCTGTCCTTATCTTATATACTTACCTCTGACTCAGGCATTAAGGAGTCTCAGGAATCCCGGATTATTTCAAAGGCAAGGTCGCACTGGTAACCGGATCGGCGCGTGGAATAGGATTCGCAACCGCGGCGCTCCTGGGCAAACGAGGCGCCATGGTGGTTCTATCCGATATTATCGGGGACAGATTAATCGAGGCCGAGAAGGGACTGCGGGATCAGGGCATCGAGGTGCTGGCCGAGAATTCGGATGTTACTGATCCAGCAGACTGCGAAAGGCTGGTCAAATCAGCAGTAGATCGGTTCGGCAAGATTGACATCCTGGTGAATAACGCTGGAATAAGCATAGTGGCTGATTTCGAGGAGTGCATGCCCGATGTTTGTAAGAGGCTCATTGAGATTAACTTGCTCGGTCCTGTCAACATGACGCTGGCGGCCCTGGATCATCTGAAAAGTTCCCGCGGGCATATTGTTTTCGTCTCAAGTGTCAGCGGCATCCGGGCCATTCCCACGGGAAGTATCTATTCATCAAGCAAGGCCGCCCTGCGCTCTCTAGCCGAATCACTCAGGCTGGAACTCAAACCCTACGGCATCCATGTGGGTGTCATTGTCCCGGGATTTACCACCACCGATCCCTCCAAGACCGTCATGAAAGGCGACGGCACACCCCGACCAATCAACCGGCCTCCTCATGATACCCCCGAAGGAGTAGCAAAGGGCATAGCCAGGCTTATCGAGAAGCGCGAGCGCGAGCGAGTGCTTACACGGCTGGGAAAAGCAACCGCCATCTTTCAGCGCATAAGCCCGTCTCTCCTGGACCGATTGCTCGCAGGCCGGGAACTAAAGAGTTGAAGGGTTAACTGGATGAAGGATACAAGCCCGATCAAGTCCGCGGTGTCCAGTGCCGCAAGTTACACCGGCGGCGGCATACGCTCGCACAGCATTCTGATAGTGCTTTCCGCCATTTATATATTCGATTATGCGGACCGCTATGTTGTGGCGAGCATGATAGATTTCATCAAGCGCGACTGGAATATAACCGATGCACAGGCCGGTTGGCTGATGGGCATTGTGCTTCTTTTTATCACCGTCTTCGTCATTCCCGCATCACTTCTCATTGATAGGTGGTCACGGCGGAAGATGGTCGCGATTATGACTTTATTCTGGAGCCTGGCGACCCTGGCTTGTGCCTTCACGAAGAATTACGCCCAGCTTATCGTGGTGCGTGCCTTCATAGGTATCGGAGAAGCCGGCTATGCCCCGGGCGGCACTGCCATGCTGGCCGCGGCCTATCCGGAGGAAAAGCGTGCAAGGTTCATGGGAATATGGAATGCATCCATCCCCCTCGGCGTGGGCATCGGCATGATGGCTGGGGGCCTGATCGCGAAACATTGGGGATGGCATCATGCATTCGGACTCGTTGCAGTTCCCGGAATGTTCCTGGCCATTGCGGCATGGTTTCTGCCAGATTACAAGAGCGTGCGGCCCGATGAGTCTGCTATGGGCTTTGAGGCTGATAGAGGGTTTTTCAAGAAAGCCCTCGGCATTCTTCGCATCCCATCGCTTGTCTTTACATACCTCGGTTTTGCCATGAATGTCGCTGTCACCACCTCGCTGATGACATGGCTTCCGACCTACTTTGAGCGCACCGGATTAGTTGAGCCGGGCAAAGGCGGAACATTCGCCATGCCGATTTTCGGCCTGGTGCTTGTCGGCGCGCCCCTGGGAGGATTCATAGCGGACCGCTGGTACCGCGAGCTTAAAAGGTCTCGCTTGATATTCCCGGCCATAACCTCAGGCGCGGCCGCGGTCGCGCTTCTCGTGGCTTTTCTTAATCCCGGAAAAATTTCGCAGATTCCCATACTCGCGATCTACGGCATATTTGTTACTTGCTTCATCGCGCCGGCAGTATCTACTACACAGGAGGTGGTCCATCCGGGCCTGCGAGCCTTCAGCTATGGTATGTGCGTCATAGTTCAACATCTGTGCGGGGACATCTGGTCTCCACCGTTGATCGGTAAGCTCAGCGACATCATGGGCCTGGAAAAAGCCGTGCTCCTGATCCCGGGCTTCGGAATACTTGCGGCCCTCTCATTCTTCATCGGATCCAGGTTCTATGTGCGGGATCTGGAGCGGGTTGAAAAAATCCGACTTGAGCCTGAATGAAACCAGAGAGTGTATGAATCTGCTTCGCGCTTTTTTCGTGTCTGCGAAATAAATGAGTAAAAGGCAAATATGGTAAAGACGGGAGTGGCCTTTATTTTTTTCATTCTTCAGGCGCTCGTGTTGTTCTTCTTGATCTGGGGCTTGAAGATTCCCATGCGGTTCGCCTTCTGGCTGATTACAGTGTTTGTGCTCTTCAGCCTTCCTCTGCCTTATATTCTGTGGCTTCAGGCAGGCGCCAGACAGCCGCCGCCCTTCTTAGCGGCCCTGGTCGTCAGACCATTCTTTGCATGGCAATTCAACTGGCTCTGCTTTCTCGTTTTTCTCGCTCCCGTCATAGTCCTTGCCAGAGCCGGCGCGGCCTTGTTTGCTTCTGAAATAATTATCGCCACCTTGCGCTGGGCAGTATTCATAATCGCAATGATCTGGGGATCGGCAACTATCATTGGGCTTTGGGATACAACCAATCCCCCGATAGTCGAGAGACACGAGGTCAAGATTAAAGGCCTGCCCCGAGCTGACGACGGCATAAGAGTGGTGCAACTATCTGATCCGCATGTTAGCTGGTGGAACTCAAGGCAGGAGATATGCGAGACAGGCCGGATCATTGCCGGACTTGAGCCGGACATCCTCGTCATCACCGGGGACATGGTGGATCACAACCCCCTATATGTTCATGCACTTGCGGATTGCATGGACAAGGTAAACCCGAGACTGGGCAGATATGCGATTATTGGAAACCATGATGTTTACACGGGCACGGAGAAAGTTGCGAGGCTGATGGGGGGTCGAGGGTTCAGGATGTTGAGAAACGAGTGGATAAGCCTGGAGGATAAAGGGGCACACCTGGCCCTGGCAGGGATTGATGACTCGGGACGTACATGGATATCATCTGATCCGCAAGAAAAAAGGATACCGGAGATTCTGGCCGATTCCCCGCAGGGTCTCCCCGTGATCCTGCTCGCGCACAGGCCATCGGCCTTTAAGCATGTCAAGGGTCTGCCCGTGGCCCTGACCCTGACCGGACACACGCACGGGGGCCAGTTAAAACTGCCATTCCGCGGACCAGGACTCGCGGATATAAGCTTTGCACGACCTTCAGGACTTTACCAACTCGGCGATCAGGTGCTTTATGTCTCACGAGGAACAGGGACCGTGGGCTGGCCCTTCCGGCTCAACTGTCCCAAAGAGATCACCCTCATAATACTCCGCTCACCATAGCCCGAATGCTCACGCTGAAGCTATTTCTCCGAAAAATGCATTTTTAGGAGGGGCATGGCTTTCCTGCCCATTTCCTGCCAGAGGGTGTGCGACATCCATGATAAGTGTTTGTCAAGGGAGAGGGATGCTCCCTCTTCGGGCTGTTGCATCTTGAATCCCGAACATATATGATATGAGACCATGGAAGCGATAAAGCCTTCGTTTAAAGACCTGGCCTATCTCAAGGCGGTATATCATTGGAACCGCTTTCAATTCTCCCGGCTTGAGCGCAAACTCCAGGCCAGAGTCGAGTTTGCCGAGGGCTGTGACATCTGGGTTCCCGGTTTTCGCTACAAGGGAGCGGGCAAGATTTATTTCGGCAAGGGCTCGATCATCGAGCGACAGGAACACCCAAGCATCTTTGATACCGAGGTTGGAAGCGAGGTTATCCTGGGAGAGAGGGTGCTTGTCCGGAGCAAGTATTGCTCTAATGTTCTTACCTGCTTTGAGAATGCGAGAATAGAGGTCGGCGATGATTCAGTGCTCAACGGGTGTGTGATCACGGCCAAGAATCTGGTAAGGCTGGGCAGGAAAGTGCTTTTGCCATGGCGCGGGACCATCCTGGATTCAGACATGCACGATCTTACCAACACAGATAAGGAAGGCATCGGCACGGTGGAGATAGGGGATTATGTCTGGGTCGGAACCGGAGCGACAATCCTGTCCGGGGCAAGGATCGGCTCGCACTGCATCATCGCGGCAGGAAGCGTGGTCAACAAGGATATTCCAGACCATTCACTTGCGGCCGGTGCGCCAGCCAGGGTCATCCGCGAGATAGAAGACCGGGACCAGGCAAGGTAGGGTTGAACGGAAAGATCATGGTATGAATATAATAAAGGTCGGCCCGGATAGGGCAATGAATAAGCCTGAAATTTCGAAAAGGGGGAATTAGAGGATGAGTATTAACATCAATATCGGAGAGTTTCTGACCAAGCGGGCATTACTCAGCCCTGACAAGGAAGGCATGGTATGCGATGATCAGAGATTTACTTTCAAGCAACTCAACGAACGCTCTAACCGACTGGCCAACTTTATGCTCGGGATGGGCATACGCAAGGGGGACCGGGTGGGCCTGCTGGCCCTGAATGTGCCGGAATACTATGATATGTTTTTCGGCCTAGGCAAGATCGGCGCGATCCTTGTGCCAATGAACTATCGCCTCGCTGGTCCGGAGATGAGCTATATCCTCAATGACTGCGGGGCCGGCGTTTTTGTCTTCGGCGAGGAATACATCGAGATTGTGGATTCTTTTCGCAAAGACCTGCCTGCGAAAGACCTGATTTGTATCGGCAATCCCGAAGGATCTGGAGGAAATGTGCCTTCCTGGGCACGGTCTTATGGGAAGCTCATGGCAGAGTCTTCGGATGCCGAGCCGCCTCTTGAAGGCTCGGGCGATGATACCTTGACCATCCTCTATACCTCCGGCACCACTGGCCGGCCCAAGGGAGCGGAGCTTACTCATGCCAACTATTTCTGGACCTCGATAACCATGCTCTCAACCCTGGGCCAGACAGGAGAGAGAGTCCTCGTAGCACTGCCTCTGTTTCACATCGGGGCTCTGGCTGGGCCACCCATGTTCGTGCACATCGGGCAAACCGGCATCCTGCTGAGAAGCTTTGATGCGAATAGATTTCTCGAGCTGGTCCCGGGGGAAAAGGTAACCGGAATGGGCGTTGTGCCGCAAATACTCATGTTCCTGAAGCTTATCCCGGAATTCAGCAAAGACATGTTTTCCACGGTCAAGATCATCCTGGTCTATGCCGCGCCGGTTCCGGTGTCATTGATCAAGGAATATGCAGAGGTTGGAATCGAGGTGCGCCAGCTTTACGGCATGACAGAGTGCACAGGTCCGGCAACAGTTCTTGATTCTGAAAACGCGTTAACAAAGGCCGGGTCCTGCGGCCTGCCATTCTTCCATACCGAGGTCAGGGTGGTCCGGGAAGACGGCTCCGAGGTCGGGCCGGATGAGCTGGGCGAGGTGCTCCTGCGTTCAAACAATGTTATGAAAGGCTACTGGAACAAACCCGAGGCCACGGCCGAGGCTATCCGGGACGGCTGGCTTTATACCGGGGACATGGCCAAGAAGGACAAGGACGGCTTTTTATACATCATGGATCGGAAGAAGGACATGATTATCTCGGGAGGCGAGAACATCTATCCGGCCGAGATAGAGGAGTTGATCATCAGCCATCCAAAGATCGCAGATGTAGGCGTGATCGGATCACCGCACCCGAAATGGGGAGAAACAGTCAAAGCAATAGTGGTCCTGAAACCAGGCGAGCAGATGACAGAGGATGAGCTGAAGGAGTGGTGTAAGGACAAGATAGGAAAGTTCAAAATACCAAGAACCGTGGTCTTTACCGACTCTATCCCGCGCACCCCCACCGGAAAGATACTCAAATACGAACTGCGCGAGAAGTTCAATTAAAAGAGAAGAAAAATATTTATCCGCAGATTATGCAGATCGAAGATCCGGAGGATGAACGCAGATTTTCTTTGAACTTTGAACATTGAAGCTCTGACCCCCCTCCCGACTGACCCCCCTCCCGACCCCCTCCCCACACTTGACAGACTTTTATGAGAATAGTAGTATAAGCGTAAGTAGGAGAACCAATTATGGAAAGGAAGGAGGCAGTCATGAAAGGTATCATTAAAACGGTTCGGGGGGAAAAACATCTGATTAAATTTCTAAAAATGACCCTGGTAGCGGTCTTGATAGCAGTACTTTATAATATCTCTGCATCTCCCATACAAGGGTGTGGGTCCGGGGACTGCTGTGATCAATGTTGTGATGATAAAAATTGCAAAGCGGAAGATGGAGAGATTTGTGAATGCTATGATGAGGCGGGTTGCTCCTTGTATTGTACATGCGAGTGTGTTGATTTAGATGATAGGTTGTAGTTAATTCCTGTAGCGAAACGATTCTTTCAGGTCTCTTCGGCCTAATATGGAGTACGCTGGTTTGACAGCGCTTTCATTGACAGTGGCTTGAGATTGCCATAAATGCAGGGCGTCAAGCCGCCCTACTCCAGGGTTTCGGTCAGGTCTTCAATTTTCAATTTGCGATATTTCATTCATAGTTCATAGTGAGTCGAGACTAAAGTCTTCCTCCAGGTTTCGGCAAGCCTCAACTTGCACATTTATTTTCCTGGCTACTAGATACTGGCTACTTTTAAATAATTCTCTGTGTTCTCTGTGTCTCTGTGGTAAAAAAATCTGCGTAATCTGCGGATAGATATTTTTCTTCTCTGCGTTCTTTGCGTCCCCTACGGGTCTGGAGGATTTGCGGTGAAAGAGAAGCTCTTATCCTGCTGGTGATGAGTCCGGGTCGGATTCTTGTTCTGTCTTTTGTTTTTTCCTTTGTGTCAGCCAGACGAGCAGGGTGCTGAATTCGTATAGAGCCCATAGCGGGACTGCGAGGAGTACCTGTGAGATAACATCCGGAGGGGTGAACATGGCAGAGATGGCAAAGAGTATGAGGATTGCATATTTGCGGTTTCGGTTGAGGAATTTCACATCAATCAGGCCGATCCGTCCTGCGAAAAAGAGAATGAGAGGTAGCTCGAATGTAAAACCGAAAGCGAGCAGGAGTTTTGTAGCAAATGCGAAGTATTCATTTAGCTTGGGATTGAGAGCCACTCCCTGGGTTGCGAACTGGGAGAAGAACTTGAAGCCAATGGGGAACACGATAAAGTATCCGAAGGTGGCACCGCCGACAAATAGGATGGTTGAGAAGACGAGAAAAGGGATTACATATTTTTTCTCTTTTTTATAGAGTGCTGGTGCGACAAATGCCCAGAACTGGTAGAAGAGCATGGGGGATGCCACGAAGATGGCGACCACGAGAGCCAGTTTGAGGTCAAAGAGGAATCCCTCGGCCGGGGATGTGAATTGAAATGTTCCCTTGCCCTCTATCGTCTCCTGCATGGGCAACATGAAGTAATGGCGTATCTGCTCGTTTGCCACGGAATAAAGAAAGATGAAGCAGGCGAACAGGGTGCCGACACATATAAAAATGCGGTGCCGTAGCTCCTCCAGGTGCTCGATAAATGTCATCTCAGCGCCGGGCTTATCCTCGGTCTGCCTTTTCCGCCTCCTCTTCTCCCTCTTCCCCGGTTTCTTCGAGCTCTCCGGGTTCCTTCCCGGACTCTGTTGATCCTCGCTCTTCATTCTCCTCCAGGGCCAGCTCCTTCTCGCCCTCCTGGATAAGCTTTTCTACCGCATTTTCTGACAGGTCTTGCATCTCCCGGACTGTTTGTTTGATCTCCTGCAGGTCCTCATCGAACATCAGCTCATCCCGCACCTCGTCCGCCGTCTTGCGTAGCTCGGCCATGAGTCTGCCAAAGGTGCGCAACATCTCCGGCAGACGCCTCGGGCCTAGCACCAGCAACGCCACAAGCAGGATGATAACCATTTCCATGGGCCCTATCCCAAGCATGTAAGACCCCTTCAAGCCATTGGCTTTTAGAATTACCGCTTTTATTCTAACTCAAAAAGAGATTTTTCTGAACTTTCCGTAAGCATCATCCCAGCGCGCCGCGTTTCCGGGATGATAGGTATTGAGTGGGAATGATTGGCGGACGATCTCCCTTGCCCCCTCAAGCGAGCCTATCTCCTTTACTGCCATCATCTGCATGAGGATGTTTCCGATGGCCGTGGCCTCGACCGGACCGGCCGCAACCGTGATGCCGAGGGCCTCGGCTGTCCACTGACAGAGGAGTCGGTTCCGGGACCCTCCGCCCACGATGTGAAGAAATTCCACATCATATCCCAGAACCTGGTTCAGCATCTGGATAACACTGCGGTACTTGAGGGCCAGGCTTTCCATGATCCCGCGTATGATTTCCGCCCGGGAACGCGGGACAGGCTGGCCCGTCGCGCGGCAGTATTTCCGGATGGCGGAGGGCATATCATCGGGACGGAGAAAAGCCCTGCCATCCGGGTCAAGCAAGAATGGAAAAGCCTTTGCGGTTTTTGCCATGGCAGTCATCCGGTCCCAACTCAGTGTTTTTCCGTCCTGCTTTTCCCAGGCTCGGCGGCATTCCTGGATTAGCCATAGTCCCGCGATATTTTTCAGCAAGCGGAATGTGCCCTCCACACCACCCTCGTTTGTGAAATTCAGGGCCAGGACTTTTTTGTTGATAAGGGGCTTCTGGATTTCCGCGCCCATAAGGGACCATGTGCCTGAGCTGAGATATGCCCATCTGCCTTGGCGGGCCGGGACCGATGCCACTGCCGAGCCTGTGTCATGACATGCCGGAGCAATGACAGCCAGTTTTCTCGCGCCTGTCTCATCGGCCAGCTCCGGGACGAGCTCTCCGAGCATGGTCCCCGGTGGCACCACCTTTGCGAGTATCCGGGTCGGGATGCCGAGCTTTTTGAGCAGTGGTCTGGACCAGTTCATGCGTCTCGGGTCAAAGGCCTGCGTGGTGGTGGCGTCCGTGAACTCGCAGACCTTTTGGCCTGTAAGGAAGTAGTTGAACAGGTCTGGCATCATGAGAATTCTGTCCGCGGCATCCAATAGAGGAGACCTTTCTTTTACCATGGCGAAAAGCTGGAATATGGTGTTGAACTCCAGGAACTGTATTCCGGTGCGCTCGAATATCTCGCGCCTTGAGACACGGCGGAATGCCTTTGCCATGATTCCCTCGGTGCGCCGGTCGCGATAGGCTACCGGGTTAGAGAGAAGCTCCCCGTTTTTTCCGAGCAGGCCGAAGTCCACGCCCCATGTATCTATCCCGATTGCGGACAGGGGTCCGGGACTATTTTTTACTGCCAGGGCCAAACCCTTTTTGAGTTCCTCGAACAGCCGAAGCACATCCCAGTAAAGCGTGCCCTGCACCATGACAGGCTGATTGGAAAACCTGTGAATCTCCTTGAGCCGCAATTTCTTCCCGTCAAAACCGGCCAGCACAGCCCGGCCGTTTGATGCCCCGAAATCAAAGGCGACAAAATTTCTCGTCTTTGCCATGTCTTAATTCTCCCACGAATCCTCCATCTCCTCCGGATTCGCGGAAAGCATGTCCTTGAGCCATTCATACTCCTCGCGAAGACCATGCTCCAGGCTCGTCTGTGGCGAGAACCCGATTTCCTTTTTCGCCAGGCCAGTGTCCGCGCAGGTGTCCCGGACATCGCCTTTCTGCACCGGCTCGAACACGAGCCGTGTATCCTTTCCCGCTATCTCAAAGATTTTTTTAACCACATCATCCAGCTTTCGCCGATGGCCGCCGCCCAGGTTATAAGCCCTTCCGGAAACGCCCTTATTCATCGCGGCAATGGTTCCGGTGACGATGTCAGCCACACAGGTGAAGTCCCGCGTCTGCTTGCCGGTGCCGAATATCCGGATCTCCTGGCCATTTATGATGGAACGGAAGAAGCGGTTAAAGGCCATGTCCGGCCTCTGTCTCGGTCCGAACACGGTGAAGTAGCGAAGTGAGATCACATCAAGATCGTAGTTCATGTGATAGAGCTGGCATAGAGCTTCTCCGGCGAGCTTGGTCGCGCCATAAGGGGACAGGGGTCTCTTTTCGCTTGTCTCTTTGGTGGGGAGTTCATTTGTCTGGCCGTAAACCGATGATGAAGATGCGAATACTATACGGGGCCCGCGATTATCCTTGACCGCCTCAAGCAGAGCTTGAGTAGCGCGGATGTTATGGTCTATATATGCCTGAAAGCTCCTTCCCCAACTAGCCCTTACCCCGGCCTGTGCCGCGAGGTGAAAGATGCCGTCCGCTTCCGAGATCAGCGGCGCAAGCTCAAGATCATTGATGTCAGCATCCATGAAACGGAACCCGGGTTTCCCCGGTCCTCCTGATCCTTCGCGCAAGCCCCTCAGATTACTCTCCTTTAGCTCGCGGGCGTAATAATCAGTGAAGCAGTCCAGGCCGAGCACATCATGTCCCTGGGAAAGCAGACGCTCTGAAAGATGAGACCCTATAAAACCTGCCGCACCGGTAACCAGATACCTCATGATCCTCCATTTTCTACTGAAAGGGTTTATTTTTCAATTTTAGAGATATTTCCTGTTTTATCAAGAAAAATCTTGGTCGCATGCTTTTGCTGATTTATAATGGCAGGGAGTATGATCTGATCATGAACTCATGGACAGACATTTTTCGCATCCTTGTTTTCTGGGCCATGAATGCCTCGATGCTGGCTGCGGCAGGCACACTGGCGCGGAGGCTCAAGCCGCGGGACAGCCTCAGCTTCTGGGCCTCTACCATTGTGATTTATTTCCCGCTGATCTGCGCAGGACTCACCCTGTTCGGGCTTTTCGGCCTTATCCGGCTATCAGTCATCGGCCCGATTTCACTCCTGCCCGGAGCATACCTTCTTCTTCGCAGGCTTTACCAGAAGAAGCCGCTTTTCGATTTCGAGAATGCCAGGGACAAGGACAAATTTCTCGGAAGGGCATTCCTCTGGATGCTCGCCCTGGCCGTGATATTCCTGTTTGCAGTGCGGCTATGGTATCCGGAGTTCGAGCATGATCCTTTGACTTTTCAGCTATATTTTCCAGGCCAGTGGCTTGCGCAGGCACGGCTTGATCTCATCGCGACTCCATTCGGCGACAACTCCCGTGCGTATGAGCCTTCCAATGCCAGCCTTTACTGCCTCTGGCTGATCCTGCCGATTCACGGAGACCTCTTTGCGCAGTTCGGGCAAATGCCTTTCCTCATTCTCGCGCTGATCAGCCTGATCGGCATCTCCGCGCGGCTCGGACTGAAGAGCCCCTGGCATTATCTTCCCGCGATATTCTTTGCCTGCACCCCGATTGTCTTCAGCCAGGCCGGCTCCGCGGAGAATGACCTGGCCCTGACAGCCGCATTCCTGGCATTTATTTATTTTGCGCTCGGGCTTTCTGATGAGCCGGATTCTACCGAGGACCTTCTTGCCGCACTGGCCCTGGGAATGCTTGTTGGCACAAAGTATCTGGGCCTGACCCTGCTGGTGGTTTTGATTCCAATCATCCTGTATGTCCTTGTTATGCTTTTTCGGAAATCTCGAATTGATTTCAGTCGGGTGATGCTCTGGCTCGTCTTGATTTTTCTCGTCGGAGGGCTCTGGTATCTCCGCAACCTGGCATTGACCGGCAATCCTTTATATCCCCTGAAAGTTATGCTCGGGGGCAAGGTTCTTCTCTCGGGAGCCTATTCAGCCGAGACCATGAGAAACTGGGTGTTTCACCAAGAGGGGTTTGATGCACTGAAGGGCGTGCTTGATCTTCTCTTGTCCCGGATGATGCTCTTTACCTTGCTGGGCTCGATGATCCTGGGGCTTTTGCTTTGTCTCCGGAGGAAGGCTGGTCTTTCGCGCTTTCTCATCGCCTACCTCTGCGTGCTTCCGGTTCTTGTGCATTTGATTAACTGGTATGTTGTGCCCTTCCAGGTGCACCGGTTCTGGCTTCCAGCGTTTGCGGTTGCTTTCCTGGCTTTTGCGGTTGTGATCAAATCCTTCCCACCAGCTGGATACCTTTATATTTGCCTTCTTATCATTGAGCTTTACCTCCAGAGTGAACCCGAACCCGGTATCATGTGGCATATCCATGTTTACGAATGCGCTTTGATTTTCGGTCTGGTTTTATCCGCCATGAAGGCAAGGAGAAAGGTCTTTCTCGGTTTGATCTCTCTGGCGGTGTTGTTTTCATTCATTGCCGCACATGACTATATTTCGCGAAGAGCCGAGCATTTTAATAAGGAATGGGAATTCGGTGATGCCTGGAATTATCTTTGCGAACTCCAGGGCCCGATAAGGGTTGCGTATTCCGGAAGTAATGTTCCTTATCCGCTTCTCGGCCCGCGTCTTGAGAATCATGTTCAGTATGTGAACATCAACTCCGGGGCCGGCTGGAATTTCCATGATTATGATCGCAGGTTTAGAACAGCGAAGAATTGGCCTGAGCCTGATACCCCTGAGCCTGCGCTCTACCGGCTTGAAAGGAATATCACGGCATGGTGGGATAACCTGTGCGAGGCAAAGATGGATTATTTATTCATCACCCGCGTGGGAAGGAATGCGCTTGTGAACATAGCGCATGATAAGGATGGCTGGCCTGTGGAATCATGGTGGGCGATTGAGCATCCCGAGGTCTTCCGGATGGTTTACGAGGACAGGCTTGTCCGCATCTTCCGTATTGATCGCGAAGCTGATCCATCATTCAGCAAATCAGAAAAGCAGACATTGATCCGGCCTGTGGATGCACTCGCAGTGTATGACAAGCACCCGGAAGCCCTCATAAAATTTTTCCCTCTGGCCGGGAAGGTAATCGAGGAGTATCAAAAATAGTGACAGGGGAATGGGGGCCGGGCTTTCTACTTCGCTTTCCCCTTCGCTGAAGCTACCGGGGACAAGAAGGCTTCGTAGAACAAGTCAATTCTCAATTTGCTTATAGGCATCTGGTATAGCCGCAGAGCGGGCAAGTGAGGCATCCTTCATTATTTTATGCGGAAGGCCTTTCGGGTCTGCTCCTGCCATTTGACTATTGGGTGGAGCTTGCGGAGTTTTCTCAGGTTGTTGAAATTCTCCATGCCTGACTCCTGCTCCTTCCTCCATTCCTCCATGAACCTTCCGGAGGATATTTCCTCAAGTATCTCCGCCATCCTGTCCTTGATCGGAAAATCCATGAACCGGGGCGCCCTGGTCATGGAGCCGTACTGCGATGTGTGGGAGTGGTGATCCATCTGCTCGACTATACCTTCGGAGATCATGCGATATATTGTGTAGGCGAACTCGCCTGACATCAGGAGTTCAACCAGCGCGGCCTCAACCGGATAGCCCGCGTCCACCAGGGCCTGGATAGAACTCAGGAGAACATGCCCGAATGCCGGGCCGAATCCCTGCTCGGTAAAAAGGTCCAGCTCAGCCTCCTGGCGCATGGTGAGTTCAAGGCCCCCGCCTTTCAGGGTGCCGATGCCTTTGGCTAGCGCGAGCATGATCTTCTCCGCACTGCCGCTCGCGTCCTGGTGCACCCCGACAAAGCTCGGAAAACCAATCCCTTTCTCGAAATTCTCCCTCACACCCGGGCCGATCATGCGCGGAGCGATCATGATGACATCAAGGTTCTTGGGAGGCTTGACAAGCTCGAACCCGACGGAGTATCCGGAGGCAAAGTCCAGGCAGGCCTTATCCTTGAGCCTGGGCTTGATGTCCTTATCGAATACCTCTGGCATCACCTCGTCAGGAATAAGCATCATCACCACATCCCCGGTCTTTGAAGCATCAGAGATGGAACTCACATCAAAGCCATCCTCTTTTGCCTGCTTTGCATACTCGTCATCCGGATTGCCGATGATCACATTGACCCTTGAGTCCCTGAGATTCAGGGCCTGGGACCGGCCCTGGTTTCCGTAGCCTATGACCGCTACGGTCTTCCCCGAAAGAACCCCGATGTCTCCATCCTCTTCATGAAATACCCTGGCCATTTCTTTTCCCCCTTTTACGCGTCACTTCAACCCGCTTTCGCTCTGATCCCTTTATGTTCAAAGTAAATAAAGTAAAGACCTGACCCCGACCTTACTTGAATTTGAACGCGCTTTCAAGTATATGAAGAGTGCATTGGATACGGAAGAGATAATTTTTCAGGCATCCATGCTTAAGGGGGATGCAGAGAGCCAAAAGGCTCACATCCCGATCTACATCGCGAGCATCATTCTGGGCATTGGTTTTGGAGCAGGCCTCTACTTTCTCAGGATGAGCCACTGGGAAGGCGGGTTCAAGGCCGCGGTGATCATCCTGGCAACTCTTGTAGCCCTCCAGGTCCCGGTTCTGATCCTTGCCCTGAGATACAGCGCGAAAGAATTATTCTTGTATCCGGACAGGCTGGTGCTACGGATGAATTTAGGCCAGCGGGTGATTCCCCTCTCAGAGATCAATGAACTGAAAGCCATTGAACCCGATGTGGTAAAAAAGACCTTCTTGAGTCTCTTCGTGCTCAACATGACAACTTCCACCAGGAACGCGGTCATGATCTCCCGCAAGAAAGGCAGACCTTACATCATCAATCCAGAGAGACGCGATGGATTTTTGCAAGCCTTCTCGCGGGTATTTTCGACGGAATCGGATTGATTTTAGATAACACCCCTATTCTAAATCGGGAATGGGCAAACGATGCAATCTATTCAAGGGGAAACTGCATTATTTGCCTTAAAGGCTATATCCCCTTTTTGAACTGCTCGCGGAGTCTCTGAAAGCGCGCCCCGTAAATACGGTCAAAGAGTTCTAGCCTGTCCGAAAAGAGATGCTGGGCCAGCTCTCGGACCTCTGTGTAGCGCTCCTCAAAGCGTTCATCCGGCATGCCGCGGAGAATTTCCCTGCAGAGCCTGTCCACGGCCCTCTGAAGTCTGCGAAGCCGGAACTCCTCCTCCAGAACAGCCTGTTGGTCAGCCGCCTTTTCCGCCATGCTCTCGCACCTCGGATTCAGGCCTGGAGAAAAAAGCCAGTCAGGGTTTGAATCTGGCTTTCGCCCTGGAACATGAATATCTCGGAGTTGTTCAAGAGGGTCTGAAGGGTCATCCGGTATTGGTTGAAAAGGTCAAGATCAGATTTCTTGATGTAAAGAGCAAACGCCTCCGCGTTCTGGTTAAACGCGGGATTTGTGACCGACTCGCGGCTATAGACAAAGACCAAGGCCACGCCCTTGACCCCAGGTTCAGTAATCAAGTCAAGTTCCTTACCCATCTCCTTCATGATGGACTTGCCGTAGCGGTCTATGACCGCGGCCAAGTGTCCGGCAATATCATCGCGGAAAGGGCTTTCCGGAATGACCATGCGTGCGCAAAGCCCCAGATAGCGATCATCACTGCCGAAGTTGGAAGGATTGAGCCAGAACCCTAGTCCTCCCACAGACACCTGGGCTGTAGTGAATAATTGGAATTGACCGGGAGCGAATTTTTCACGAAAGCTATTCTGGAGTCGTTCCAGGTTGGGTTGATGAACACTGGCAAGGCTCTTCGCGGTTAGGCTGGCATAGATGTTAAGAGGAGTGATGACCTCGGGAACAAGGCCGATTCCGGCAAGCTGTGCTATTATGATATGCGCCGAGGCCGGGGAAAAGATAACTTCCAACGGAGAGGCTAAAAGCAGTGCAATGATAAAAACAGCCACTTTACTGCGAAAATTTCTCATAATGTCCCCCCGATGATACCTCTATGAGTATATCCGGTTATCTGCGAAGGTCAAGCTTTTTGTTTACTCCTATTTATTAAGATTCAAAAAAACCTCCCACGGATGCAGGAATTCAATGGTATAATGTTCCTGCCTTGTCTTCGGAGAAAAAATTGAGTCCTGCGCTAATCAAGGAACTCGCTGAGATAGTCGGGAAGGCGCATGTCTCTTGCGCGCGAGACGACCTCTATATCGCAGGCCGGGACATCTGGCCCCGGACCATGATCCTTATGCAGAGACACAGTGCTTTTCCTGAGCCCGAGGTTGTGGTCTGGCCCGGCTCGACCGAGGAGGTCCGGGCTGTGGTAAACCTGGCAAGCGAGAATGGAATATCGCTCATACCCCTGGGCGCAGGCTCCGGAGTGTGCGGCGGAACCATGGCACTCAAACGCGGAATCATCCTGGACCTCAAGCGCATGAACCATATTCTCAACATTGACGAGGAGTCTAATCTTGTCACGGCCGAGGCAGGGATCATCGGCGAGATATTCGAGCGCAAACTCAACCAGCAAGGGTATACCATGGGGCACTTTCCCTCTTCAATGTATTGCTCTTCCCTTGGCGGCTGGCTGGCCACCCGCTCGGCTGGTCAGCTTTCCAGCAGATACGGCAAGATAGAAGACATGGCGGTAAGCCTGGAAGCAGTGCTTTCTGACGGCCGGGTATTACGCACGAAACCCACTCCACGCTCGGCCACAGGCCCGGACTGGAACCACGTGCTTATAGGAAGCGAGGGCACACTCGGCATCATCACGCAGGCCACGCTCAAGCTCTGGCGCTATCCTGCTTCGCGGCGCTTTCTTGCGTTTCGGTTTCCCCAGGTCAAAAGCGGCCTGTCAGCTATCCGGGAGATCATGCAGGAAGAACTCCGGCCTGCCGCGGTTCGGCTTTATGATCCGGTGGATACACTATTCTCCAGTTCGGGCACACTCGAGGAGAAGAAATCAAGGCCAAAGAAAAAGAGCGGCATCAGGGACAACCTGGGTAACATTCCTCGAATGCTTTTTCCTTACCTTTTTTATCCCGGACCTGTGAATCGAGTTCTCCGGATTCCCCGGACATGCAAGCTGGTTCTCACTTTTGAGGGGGACCCGGAGATTACAGAGGTCGAGCATGATCTTGCGCGCGAGATATGCCGCAGTGCCGGAGGCGAGGACATGGGAGAAGGCCCGGCCAGACATTGGTGGAACAAGCGCTACCGGGTGAGCTACTTCATGTCCACTGCCTTTGACCTCGGTTTCTTCGTGGACACCATTGAGGTGGCTACTGTCTGGGACAACCTGGAGAGACTGTATCAAGGCATACAATCAGCGATCTCACCGCACGCTTTTGTCATGGCCCATTTCTCCCATGCCTACCCGCAGGGGTGCTCTATCTATTACAGCATAACCGCGACCGGAAAAAGCGAGCAGGACGCTATCGCGCGATACGACAGGATATGGGATGCCGCTCTTTCCGCCTGCGTCAAGTATGGCGGGACAATCACCCATCACCACGGCGTGGGCCTTCTCAAGGCAAAGTGGCTGAGCAAGGAGCAGGGCGGCACGAACCCGATGTTGGCCGGTCTGAAGCAGGTGATGGACCCGAAGGGGATCATGAATCCGGGCAAACTTGGATTGAGCAAGGGTGATTAGATGTCCGAGGGATACAGAGGATCCGATTTGAGCCCGGATATCATCAAGGCCCTGGGAGAGACGGTGGGGGTGAAAAGGGTGTCCACGCAAAAGCTTGACCGGATGAGCTATGCCCGGGACATCTGGCCGAAATGCTATTTCTGGCTTCGCAGGGGAGAGAGTCCATATCTTCCGGCCTGCGTGGTCTGGCCGGGTTCTGTTGAAGAGGTTTCCAGGGTAATGAAGCTGGCCATTAAGCACCATCTGCCCCTGACGCCTGTGGGAGCAGGCTCCGGAGTATGTGGAGGAGCCATTCCGGTAAAAGGCGGGATAGCTCTGGACCTGAAGCGCATGGCCCGGCTGAGAGAGGTTAATGCAATGAACCTCACTTGCGAGGTTGAGTCCGGAATGATAGGCCAGCCCCTGGAGGATGCCCTCAACCGCCGGGGCCTGACCCTGGGACATTTTCCATCATCAATGTATTGCTCCAGCGTGGGCGGCTGGATCGCGGCACGGTCAGCAGGCCAGCTCTCAAGCAAGTATGGCAAGATCGAGAACATAGTCATGGCCCTGGAGGGGGTTCTGCCGGACGGCTCGATATTCCGCACAAGAAGAACCCCGCGCTCCGCCGCAGGTCCTGATCTGGACCAGGTCATCATCGGGTCCGAGGGCACGCTCGCGATTGTTACCGCGGCAACGCTCTCTTTGCACAGACTGCCGGAGCTGAGAATCCTGCGAGGGTTCTTGTTCCCGGATGTCCGACCAGGTGTCTCGGCCATTCGCAGGGTTATGCAGGCTGGCCTGGCCCCCTCGGTGGTGAGGCTCTATGATGAGCTTGATACAAAGATCAATGCAACAAAGATGGGTGTCACAAGGGATGGCTGTCTGCTGGTTGTCGGGTTTGAAGGCCCGGATTCAATGCTCACGAGGAAGAAGGCTGAGAAGGGCTTGCGCATTTGCGCTGAGTGCGGCGGAGATGATCTGGGCGAGGGTCCGGGGCTTGCCTGGCATAAACACCGGTATTCAATCTCTTACAAAATGAGCGAGGTCTTGAGCCAGGAGGGAGCCATCCTGGACACTATCGAGGTTGCGGGCATATGGTCAAATGTGCATGAACTCTACCGTGAGATAAGAGAGGCTATAATTCCTCACGCCCTTGTCATGGCGCATTTTTCTCACGCCTACCCGGAGGGCTGTTCTATCTATTTCACATTTGCCGCGCAGGGGCGGGAGCGAAGTGCGGAGGATATATACGACACGGTGTGGGAAGAGGCGATGAAGGCGTGCATCAAGGCTGGCGGGACATTCAGCCACCATCACGGCGTGGGTATGCACAAGGCAAAGTGGATGCCGATAGAGCACGGCTCGTGGATGGAGATTTATCAGGGGCTGAAGAGGTATCTTGACCCGGAAAATCTCTTGAACCCGGGGAAGATGGGGTTGGAATAGATTGCTTGTGAAGGCCAGGCACTGCGTTCTTTTGACAGGCATTGTAGTGACACTGCTTTATTCGCCAGCACCCGGGATGACGGAAGTGGATCATGAAAGAGCCTGGCTTGAGATGGCCGAGGAGATAGCGCGCAACGGGGATGGAGAGCAAAAGCTTCCAGCGCCGGAGAGGCTTTCTGCCTGTGCAAAGGGCCCCTTTTCGGTCCTGCTCACATGGCAGGGCTCAGCCAGGTTTATCTTTTACTACCAGCTTGACCGGAGGGAAGAAGGAGAGAGGTTCTTTCACCGGATAGCGCAGATGGATGTTAAGGTGCATTCATATCTTGATAAGCCGCTTGAGCCGGGCAAGCGATATTTTTACAGGGTCAGGGCAATAGGCCGCTACGGTGCCTCTCCATGCTCTAATACGGCAGGGGCCCTTACTATGAGGGTGGGCGGCCCGCCTGCCGCTCCTTCGGCATTGGTGGCAAAGACGCGGTCCTTGACTGAGATCGAGATTTCCTGGCAGGACAACTCGAATAACGAGGAGGGATTTGAATTATTTCGATGGAAAGCGGGTGAGTCATGGAAACCGCTCTATCAGGTGGCCATGGACCAGACCGGGTATTTTGACACGGGCCTTGAGCCAGGCCGACTTTACCTCTACAAGGTCAGGGCATTCAATCGCGCGGGATATTCGGAGTTCCCAGAGAGAAAGGCGGGAGCCGAGACCCATAAAGCGGAAATCCTTCCGGGAAAGAAGCCCCCGGAGAGACCTTCAGGGGCTTCCCTTGCGAAACCGCTTTCTGAGCACCTGGTCAGAATAGACCCGATAGCAGGCCTGTTTGATGTGAAAAACAAGCGCATTCCAGCCCCGCAGGTGGAGGTGAGAGGAGCGATGAAGACAGAGAAAGGTCTTCTCGCAGAGGTTCGGCTTGTAAACGGGGATCCTTATTATTACCTGGAGGATGTATACCTCGAGGTGGTAAAGAGTAGCTCGGACTCACTCGTGATCAAAGACGCGGATTTAGGTATTGAAAGCGGTAGGGTAAAGGAAGGAATCAAGGCCGGAAACCCTCCAGGATACCTGTATAAGGGGGTGTTCAACTATCCGGGTCTCAATCTGCGCTACGCGGAGGGCCGAATAGCCCCGGCCTGCCTGGGAGTGAGCAGGGGCTGGGAGATGGATGATGAAGCCGATCCTTTCACCATTACTCTCAGGAGTTCTGGCCGCAAGGCTCCATTCGATCTCCGGGAGGACCCCCGGTTTAGAGAGGACCTGCCTCTCTGGGTTATCAGGGCCTCAAGTCTCGGAGTGCCTGCTCCAAGAAATGTTCCCGGGTCACCGAGAAATGCGAATTCAAGGCCGGTCACGCATGTATATCCGGGAGAGGTTATCGCGGTGTCCGTGGGAGTGGAGGCGGATGATCCCATGGAGCGCCAGCGCTTTGGTGCTTATGATTATTTTCACGCTTTATCCTTTGTGCTGACCTTTGATCCGAAAGTGGTGAAGCCGATGAGAGAGCTTTTGCTTTCGGATGGCATAGAGATTCCCGGGCCGGTGAGTGATGCCGGGATGCCGGGGCATGAAGAGGATGACGGATGGAACGCAAGAACTGCCGAGATTTCGCTCTCCGAGAATGAGTGCTGGATCATGGTGAAGATGAATTATGCGGGCTGGTCAATGGATAAGGACGCTCAAGGCATGGAACACCGCGGCCAGGAAGGGTTTGTCTCCCACGGGATCATGGAGGGAGTGGACCCGGACACGGAGCTTATCCTGGCTGTTATATATTTCCAGGCCATTGGTGAACCCGGCCACGGGACATTGTTCTCTCTGGCGCCCGGGCCGGAGACCGGGATTTATAAAAGGAGCACAAACGGCACGCCCGGGCTTACAGGTGACGACATTGATTTGACGGAGACCATGAACCTTAATCCTGATCTTCCGGGAGCAGTCCGAGCCCAGGGCCGCTACCAGGTGCAGGAGGCATATATCTGTATCAGATAGGAGTGATCATGTCAGGTCCATATGACAAGTATCGCAGGGAGATTGAGTATTGCACATACTGTCCCAAGCTGTGCCGGTTTTCCTGTCCCGTGGCCCAGGTGGAATGCTCGGAGACAGTAACTCCCACCGGGAAGATGACTATTTTGCGCCAGATCCGGGATGGGGTGATCCCGCTGGATAAGGATGCCGCAAGCCTGATGTACAACTGCTCCGGCTGTCTGGTAAGCCGCACTTACTGCGAGCACGAGATCGAGGTGATCGGAGCCTTCGAGGCCGCGAGGCATGAGGCCGTAAAAGCCGGGGTGGCCCCGGAGCGGGTT
This sequence comes from uncultured bacterium, assembly GCA_964580655.1. Taxonomy (GTDB): domain Bacteria; phylum RBG-13-61-14; class RBG-13-61-14; order RBG-13-61-14; family CAZOMR01; genus CAZOMR01. Next base: position 12,152 of record CAZOMR010000005.1, on the reverse strand, counting down.
TACAAGTATCTTGATACATGGCAGAAATTCGGGAACCCTTTTAACGAGGACCTCCTGAAAAAGCTCAAGGGTCTTGTGCCGGAGGAATACTTTACCCGTGCCGCGCCGGTCCTCATTTTCACAGGCTGTACCGTCGTGCATTATCATCCCGATGTCTTGAAGAGTATGATCCGTGTGCTTGAAGCACTGAAAGTAAAATTCCGGATTCTCGGTAATGAGCACATCTGCTGTGGATACCCCATTCTCACGCTCGGACACTGGGAGGCCGGCATGGAGCAGATGAAGAACATCGCCCGAGCTATCTCTTCCGCTGAAACGGTTATCTCTCCCTGTCCTACTTGCACGAGCAACCTGAGAAAGACCTACCCGGAGATGGGAATCGAGGTAAAGCCAAGGGTTCTGCATCTGAGTGAGTTTCTCGCAGAGAGAATCTCCGAATTTCCCATTGAGCGCAAAGAGCCGCGCAAGGTTATATACCATGATCCATGCCACCTTGGCCGGCACCTTGGTGTCTATGAGGCGCCCCGGCAGATTCTGGCCGCAATCCTGGACAAACCTCTGATCGAATTCTATGAGAACCGCGGGCATGCCGCCTGCTGTGGCGGCGGGGGGGGGCTGCCAGTAACCCATCCTCTGACCGCGCGGGAGATAGCCGGTGGCAAGATCAAGAGTTTTCTCGAAAGCGGCGCCGACCTGCTCTGCACGGCCTGTCCCATGTGCCAGCGCGCCCTGGAGAGAAGCGGCAGGGATCAGGGTATAGTGGTGAGGGATATTGCCCAGTTGATTGCCGACTGCTTTCCGGGGGATGATGCGAAGGAATGAGGAATTCTCGCCCGGCTTTTTTTCTTATTATCCTGGTCCTTTCCGTGTTGGCCATGGATTCTCCTGAGCCTTCAAAGCCTGCCAGTGCGCCGCTTCCGGACCTGCCTCTTATAAAGCTTCGGCCTCAGCCTATCAGGGCGGTCCAGGTACTGAGCATGGACTGCTCAAGCTGGGCACAGGTGGAGGATCGGTTTAAGCGCTTTCGTGAGGCCGGGGTCAATACCGTGATCATGCGCGTGTTCCAGAATCCCGGGGACATCTTCTATCAATTTGCCCGGCCAACTAAATCGGTCGGCGTTTATTTCCAGACTGATGAAGCGCTGGTGGTGGATGACATTCTCGGTCCGCTCTGCACACTTGCGCACCGGAATGACCTGGAGCTTTTCGCCTGGATGACCACACGCTATGCGGACTATGGCATGGAGGATCGCGAGGGGCTTGCTTGCAGGGCTTATGACCTGGGCCGGAGAGAATATGTGAGGACGCGAGGGCTTTCAGTTATTCTCCCGGAGGTCAGGAGCCACCTGGTCAGACTCTACAGGGACCTGGCCAGGTATCCGATTGACGGCATCCTGATCCAGGACGACCTGATCCTGCATCACAACGAGGACTTCAATCCGCGCGTTATGCGGATTTATCAATTGTCCACAGGGAAGGAATCCCTTCCCTCAAGATTCTATCAGGGCATCTACCGTGATCATCAAGGCCGCTTCCTTGTTCAAGAATATACCCCTGATTTCTGGGAGTGGTCCCGATGGAAACGCGACCGACTGCTCGACCTGGCAGACGAGCTACGCCGGGCCGCTATTGCTGAAAGAGTCCAGAAACCAGGACTCAAATTCGGGATAAACTTCTACTATGAGACCGTGACCGCGCCGGAGCACGCTCTTGCATGGTTCTCACAGGAGCTTGAGCCCGCGGTTTCCCGCAGGTATGACTTTTATGCGATCATGCTGTATCATCGCCAGATGCAAAAGGAATTGGGGTTAAGCAAGGCCCGGACTCAGAGCCTTGTAAAAAAGGGGACACAATACGCGTGCAAGGTGGTGGGAGACCCTGGGAAGGTCCTGCTCAAGCTACAGACCGTGGACTTTGAAAGGGGAACCCGGATTCCGAACTCGGAGATGAGCGAGCTATTCTCTATCTTTCTGCAGGAGCCACGGGCAGGATGGGCCTTGATCCCTGCTGGACCCGGGCTGGACCTGGCATGGCTAAGCAGGCAGTATCATTAAGGAGAGAATATGAAGATATTATTCAAGAAAGGCGCGGTGGCATTTCTTGTGCTCTTCCTTCTCGCGGCCTGCCGGACAAAGGAGCCCGCACCAGTGAGCCAGGATTTTATCATGGTCTATACTGCCAACATCTCGGGCGAGCTTGAGCCGTGCGGATGTAAGGCTCGGAGGCTGGGCGGCCTGGCCCAACGCGCGTATCATGTCAGGGAGTTGGAAAAGAAGGGTATGACGGTTCTGCAGGTGGATGCCGGGAATATCTTTTTCAAATACAGTTATAGCTTCAGCACACGCAAGCCGAGGGAGAAGCAGATCAAGCGGGCCGAGGTTATTGCCAGGGGAATGGCCCGGATGGGCGTCAGTGCGATCAACATCGGGTACCAGGACCTGGCGGCCGGGATATCAGTGCTCAAGGACAGGCTGATGAAGCCGGAGGGTGAGGAGCCTTTGCCATTTATATCGGCCAACCTGGTGGATGCAAAGGAGAAGCAGTTGATCTTTCCTGCCTATCGGGTGGTGGAGGCTGGAGAGCTGAGGGTGGGTATATTCGGGGTGATGGACCCGCGGCGGGGCAATGACCCTCAGGTGGATATTCTTGACCCTGAAGCCGCGGCGCTTGCCACCGTGAGAGAGCTTCAAGACAAGGTGGATTTCATTATCGCACTGGGTGATCTCGGGTTTGACGAGATGGCCAAGCTCTGCCGCGAAGCGAGCAGGATAAATGTGGCGGTGGTTTCTAAGGGGAGGATGACAGTCAGAGAGCCGGGCCATGTGGATGAAAGCTTGATTGTAAATCCGGGCAGGGGAGGCAAGTATCTTGGGCAGATGAAGATCAGCTATAATTCAGGCGCCCTCTTCGAAGACATGCTCAAAAGACGCGCTCTCCTTAAGCAGGAGCTAGACCGCCTATCCCTCCAGCTCCGGACACTTCAAGGGACCATTCAGGCCGACCCCGAGTTCAAGGCCAGGGCCGGGGAGTTTAAGCAGAGGAAAATCGAGGTTGAAAAGGAGTCCGAAGGGATACCCTGCGGGCTGGATTTTGAAAACAGCCTTTTCCCTGTGGACATTTCTTTGCCCATGGACCCTGTCATTACTGACTGGGTGGAGAATCTATTGGGTCGGGCTCCGGCAGGCTGTTTACCTTCTCCCTGAGCTCGGCTTCAGTTATCTGATAGATCCTTATGGTGTGGCCGATAGCGGTCAGGGGGTCGAATTCATCCAGCCAGGCATAGTAATCGCGCGGCTTTTTGCCCATGGGGCGGACCTGCTCGGTCCGATGTAACGCAAATAGACCGGGCCGGATTGAGGTTAAAGAATGATCTGATTCTTTTCCATATCAAGACGCTGGAGCCGATAAAGAGGATAAGGAAGAAAATCGGGTAAAGAAAGATGGCGGTGAACTTGGTAAGCTGGGCCAGTCCGAACACGAATGATGCGAGAAACAGCCTTGTTCATGGATGTCGCACACCCCTGCTTCAGAGTAATTGGATTCTCAAAATTTTTCTGATATTATAGTAACCTCGGAACTTTTAGCAGATTCCTTGGTTCAAAAAAAGGAGGCAGGATGAACTCGGGGAAGCGACTTTTAGTGGCCAGTATATCTTTTATGGTTATCTTGTATTTTTTATTCTTTTACCTGGGCGCGAAGATCATCGCATATCCTGAGCCGGAAGCGGAAGCGGACAAATATGAAGAAGGAGGGCCTCTTCTTTCGGATGTCATCGCGCCGCACTTGCGGGATGATGAGATAGAGGCACACACGATACAAAAGAAGTGGGAGGAGGGCGCGGATATACACGAAGAATTGCTCAAGGAATACAAAAAGATTCCCCCTTTCCGCAAGCCCAAGCACAATATGATAACCCGTGAGCAGGTGGAGCGCTTTCATAATATATGGACGACCTGCGTCCGTGTGGTCAAGAAATTTGAGAGCGAACATCTCCGCGAGCGCCCGCACTTTTTCAAGGTTTTAGCTATTTATGCATACTATCCGGTGATGTTAACGAATTGCAAGAACAGGGGATTAGTTGAACAGCAGATGACTAAAGAGGAATTCGGCTGGGTGTTTGAGCGATTGATGCAAGCCGCTCTTTTCGCCTGCAATCACCAGTGGGAGGTGCAATCAGGTAGCGAGGCGGAACGGGAGTATCTGAAGGAGATACGCAACCGGCTTGCGCGCAAGGTAGGCCTTTACAAGGACAAGGAAGGCGGACTCGAATATTATCCAGAGAGATTGAACGAAAAGGACATTCCGCGATGCAATGTCGCTTTGTTTCTTGAGATGAAAGAAAAGGCGCGATGGAAGCATGTTGATTTTGCCCCTATAAACTTTGATGAAGAGGCTATCATGAAGGCCGCTCAGAGTCTTGCCCCCTGCCCGGAGTAGCCGAGCCTCTCCCACTCCGGCTCTGCAGAAACCCTGGAATTCCAGAGCCTTTCCTCTATCCGCTTGAGTAGGGGAAGGAATGTGGAGCGGTCAAGAGCGGAGATCAGGACCGCATCGGGAAATCTCCGTGCAAGAGAGATACGCTGGGTGAGAGAAAGCAAATCCACCTTGTTGAATACCATGAGGGCTGGAATGCGACTGAGGTTGAGTTCGGCCAGTGTCTTCTCCACTGACTGGATAAAGCGCTCCGGGGATGGAGTCGAGCTGTCCACCAATTGAAGAATGAGATGGGCATCGGAAAGCTCTTCAAGGGTGGCCCGGAAAGCGGTGAGCAGTCCCCGAGGCAGGTCCCGGATAAAGCCGACCGTGTCAGTTATTATGATCTCGCGCTCCCGTGGAAAGCGGAGTCGCCGACTGCTGGGGTCCAGTGTGGAGAACATCCTCTCGGCCACCGTGACCGAGCTATCGGTCAGGGCATTGAGTAATGTGGATTTGCCAGCATTAGTGTATCCGACAATGCTTACCACGGGCACGGCTTTTCTGTCGCGCTTGACCCTGCGTTGTGCCCTGCTCTTGCGGACAGCCTGAAGCTCTTTATCCAGATGATGTATGCGATTCCTTACCCGTCTCCGGTCAACCTCCAACTTTGTCTCTCCGGGCCCGCGTGTGCCCACAGCTCCGGCGAGTCTCGTCATGTCAACCCCTCGGCCTACCAGCCGTGGAAGAAGATAGTTAAGCTGGGCGAGTTCCACCTGGATCTTGCCCTCCCTGCTATGGGCGCGCTGGGCAAAGATGTCCAGGATGAGTTGGGTGCGGTCAATCACTTTGAGACCCGTGTATTCCTGGAGTGCATTGACCTGGGTCGGACTGAGGTTATGGTCAAAGACCAGGACCTCCGCGCCCGACTGCATTGCACTGATCGTGACATCCCGTAGTTTGCCTTCTCCGATCAGATACCTGGGGTGAAACTTTTCACGACGCTGGATAACCTCATCCACGACAAGGACCCCGGAGGACATGGCCAACTCCCTGAGTTCGGACATCTGGGCCTCATCCTGCTCATACGCGCGGAATTGCCGGAGCCCGAAAACCTGGAGCTTCGGGGACTTCAAGGCCACTTTAACCAGGATCACACTCTCCTGTTCAGGACGGGCCTTGGGGAGCCTGTGTCGGGCAAGCTCCTCTTCCAGTGAGCGGATAAGTTCCTGGAATTTTATCTGGAGCTCACCCGGAGGAAAAGGAGGGAACAGCTCAAAAGGGCGATGATGCTTGTTCGTGGGCAAGATATGGGCCAGGTAACTTGGCCCGGGATACCCTTCCTCAGTCACGAAGATTGCCAGAACCAGATCGAGCCGGAGAATTACAAGGTCTGTCAGGTCATCGTCAGAAAGCGGCTCTTGTTTGAGGTGGGTGTGAATCAGACGCAGGCCAGACAATCTGATCTGTCCTATCCTGCTGGACTTGACACGCGGCAGAAGGATGCGTCCTGCGTCGCCCACGATGACCTGGCGCAGGTGGCCTGTTCTGTCCACGAGCACCCCTATCTGGCGGTTTATCTCTCTGGAGATGCGTGCGAGTTCCCTGTTGAATTCATGGGTGGTGATGCGATCCCGGGGAACGCGCCGTCGGTAAAGGTGTTCCAGCGACTTTATCTGGGCGGGCCTGAGTCCGGCTATATTACCGAAGATTCTCTCGATCGCCTACACCTCTGTTTCCGCGGCGAGAAATGGAAAACCTGGAGCGGGAGACGGGGGTCGAACCCGCGACGTCCAGCTTGGGAAGCTGGCATTCTACCTCTGAATTACTCCCGCCCGTGAAAGGGGTCATTTATATGTTTTATCCTCAAAATTGCAGTAAAATTTTTTATTAAACCGCAAAGACGCAAAGAGCGCAAAGAAAATTCTCTTCTTTATTTTATTTGATTTTTCATCTATAATTTTTAATTTCAATACTAGCTTTTTTCTCTCTTCCAAAATATGTAGCATAACCCTTAAATGATGCTCTACCACTTGGCGCTAATCCACCAGATATAGTAATATCTATCGCGATCATATTTCATGACACAGCACCCCCTTTTTTCTAAAAGTCGTAAATGTCTGGCATAGGCCATCCTTTCTTGCGTCCTTCCTCAAATATTTGAAACTCTTGATCATTACTGAGCCCGTATTTTTCACGGATTTCTCTTTCGCATTTCATAGTTAACTTATCGGCATATGGGCCAAATTTAGTTAAATCATTTGGATATTTTTTCTTTGATTTCTGGAATGCCTTTTCATTACATTTCACATATTCCATATAAATTTCTTTCCTTTTCTTTTCAGAAAAATCTTTAAAAGATGTCTGCTCTTCTGCTTTTTTTCGGCCTCAGTTCGGGCCAGTTCTGCCCTCTTCTCAGTTAATCTTCGGTCTTTTTCTTTTGGTGCTATTTCAGCAAGAATATTCTTAATTTTTTCATCTGCCTCTTTGATGCCCGTAGATATACTTCGAGGCACAATATTATTCTTGATTATTTTGTTTAATGTTTGATCATTTATTTTTTTATCTCCTTATCAATCCAAATTCGAGCTTTTTTATCAGAGTCGAGCATGAGATCACTAATCATAAGGCCATGCTCGGATTTGTCTCTTGGACCTTGACAATTTTCGATTGAGATAGGTTCTATAAATTGGGCTTTTGCCTGAGACCAATTTTTTTTCTGAATGGATTGGTTTACTTTTGTTACTATATCTTGATACTTTTTCGTTGCCTCTGCTTGTTGTTTTTGAATTTTACTTTCCTCGATCTTAGTGCCAACCAAGCCAATGGAGGCAATAACAAAAATACCAAATAAGAAAACTACTCCAATTGCTGCGCCTTTTTGCTTGCTTCCTTTTTCGGGATTTAATTTGAAAAATCCGCTAAGCCTCTCTCTGAATCCTGAATGGACAAAAAAAGTAATAGCTAATCCAACAACAACCAAATTTAGAATTATTCCCAATATGGGAACTACTCCCATCATTGCAAACCATAAGATCAAAATGACCAGACCAAGGCATCCAATGCCTGCTGTTCTTGCTGCAGGAGTGGTCTTCTTTGACTTTTTAGTTGCAACCTCTTCAGATTTGACAGGCTGATCCTTTGACGGAGGAGCTTTAGTTAAATCGTTACCGCAATGTTTACATTTGATTGCTTCGTCCTGAATTTCTTCTGCGCAATAGGGACATCTCTTCATTGGCTTTTTCTCATTTAATTTTTCTTTTTCTTTGCGTCCTTTGCGTCTTTGCGGTGAAATTGATATTATTTATCTTCCAGGTCATCCAACATGGAATCAATATCTTCTCCTGCAGATCCTTCGGATTCGTTCTTCTTGTCCGAGGGACCGACAGGGGGTGCCGGCTCTTTTTCCTGCTCTCCCGCCTTTTTCTCCGGATTTTCTTCCGCGAGTTCATCCAGCATTTGATCAAATTCACCTGTCTTTTCGGCTGTTTCCTCGGTCGAGGATTCGGCCAGACCCGCGCTTTCCATGGCGATTTCAAGCTCGGTCTCGGTTGATTCTTCTTTGGGTTCCGCTGGACCCGGTTTTATTTTGCTTATCGGGCTTGGGGGGGTCTCGGTCTGCTTTTCGGTCTGAGTGCTCAAGGGCGAGGATCTTGCGGCCGGTCTGCTCATTCCTGATTTTTGCTTTTGTTGCTTGGTGAGCAGACCAAGGTCAGAGGCGATATTTTTTACCAGCGCCTCATCAATGGTCTTTTGCTTCATCAAGAATCCCTCAAAGAGGCAGTTATCGCAGATGGTGTTGATCAGCCGGGGCACACCCAGCGAGTAATGGTGGATGAAGTCAATAGCCTTAGGAGTGAAGAACTTGTTTTTCGCTCCAGCCAGGCGCAGACGGTGGTTGATATAGCCCTCGCTGGACTCCCTGTTAAAGGATTCAAGCCGGCATTTGAGTGCTATCCGCTGGGCCAGGGGTTCATCGAGGTGCAGGTATTCTTCAAGATCCGGAAGGCCGAAAAAGACAAAGGTGATGAGCTTGCCGTCCATCTCAAGGTTGAGCAGGCCGCGAAATTCTTCCATGATCTCCCTGCTTTGCAACATCTGGGCCTCATCAATGAGCACCACAGCCTTTTTGCCGTTGTCATGAAGGGAGACAAGCTGATTATAAAGCTGGTTCAACAGCTTGAGCTTCTCCGGCGCCGGGTCCTCGACACCTAGCTGGCGCGCTATCCGGGTCAATAGCCAGTCCGCCGTGATATGCGAATGGATAATCACCAGGAGCGCGGATTCGTATTCCTCCTCAGGGAGGCTATCCAGCATACGCCGTGCCAGGATGGTTTTGCCTGTGCCGATGTCCCCGATCAGTACTGCCAGCCCCTTCATCGTGTCCACTGCATACATCAGGCGCACCATTGACCGGGAATGCTGTGCCGAGTTGAAATAGAATTTTAGACTCGGGGCCTGGGAAAAAGGCTCATCCTTTAATCCGTAAAATTCCAGGTAATCCATATCATCCTGCCTGTTCTAGAGATTAATCCTTCTGGCCTTAGACATAAGAGATTTTCTTTTTCTTCTCCAGCTTCTTCTTTTCCTTTTTCACGGGGCCTGGCTCTTGTGGTCCTTCGGGATCGGCATCATTCAGGGCCGCAGTCTCCCAGGGGACCTGTTCCCGTGAAGGCGTGGGCGGTGCCGGGACAGAAGGAGGCGGCGCAGGTGAAGGAGCCTTTTTTACAAGCTCTTCCAGTTTCTCCTGCACATCCCTGAATCCCGGGTCCAAGGCCTGGGCCTTTTCAAACATTGCTCTGGCCTGCTCTCTTTCTCCCATGGATAGATGGGATATGCCCAGCTCATAGTAAAAGACCACGGCCTCCTTGTTAGTCAGGTCCGGTGTGGCCAGCCCTTTTTGATATGTTTCTATGGCCTGCTCTTGCTGGCCTTTTTCCTGGTAACATATACCGATCATCAGAAGACAGTCCCCTGGATTGTCTTTTCCCGTGAGAGCGACCTGGAATTCAGAGATTGCATCATCGAGCAGTCCCATTTCCTTGTATGCAATGCCCAAGTCGTAGTGAGTGGATGAATCCTCCTGGGAGACCTGCTCGGCCACTCCTTTCTTGAAAGAGCTGAACATGTCTTCAAAACTGAATTTCTCCGCTGTGCTGAATTTTCCTTCCACTCCGTGTGCCGGGCCGAAATCCTCTCGCTCCAGTTCAGCCGCGAGGTCAAAGAGACCTTCATCCCCGGACTCGGGGCCAAACAGGGTTTCGCCCTCACTCAGGTCCGGAGGGATGAACTCTCCTTGTCCCGGCTCTTCTTCCGCTTCCGCTTGTGCCTGCGGGGGTGCAGGAGGCTGAGACTCTTCCGCAGGAGGCTCAATTACCAGCGTGGTCTCATCAGGCTGAGACTCTATACCCGCAGGTGCTTCAACCTCAGTCTGGGCGGAAGGACCAGGCGGAGCAGAAGGAGTGGGTTCTGGTTGTGGTTCCGGCACAGGAGCCTCCGGGGCTTCTGCTGGCGCGGCTTCGGAGGGAGGGCTCTCAGGCTGGAAAGAAACAGGGGCCTCATCCTCGACCAAGACATCCTCTTCCTCAATGACCGGACCCTCTTCCTCGGTCTTGGATTCAAGTGGCGACTCTTCTTCAATAGCAGGAGCAGGGGCTTCCTCTTTTGCGGCTTCCTCCACAACCTTTTCCTCAATCGCTACCTCTTCCTCCTCCTTCAGCTCAATTCTGGCCGGCGCGGCTTCCTCTGACTCCTCTTCCATCGCTCCCAACTCCTGGAGCCGGCGCAGGCTCTCCTCGTGAGTCGGGTCTTGCTTCAATATCTCCAGGTAAATCTTGATCGCCTCATCCTCAAGGCCCTGCTGGATGTAGAACTCGGCCTCTTCCAGGTCCTCGTGAAAATCCTTGGCCTCCTCAGCTCGTAAGGGAGCTTCCTCCGGCTCCGGCTCCAGCGCTATCTCCTCTTCTTCAACAACCTCGGGAATCTCTTCCTCTTCCTCTTCCTC
>CAZOMR010000005.1:0-1635 GCA_964580655.1 uncultured bacterium | reverse complement strand
CTCTTCCTCTTCCTCTTCCTCCGAGACAGGCTCCTCAGAAACTGCTTCCGGGGCAGGCAATTCCTCCTCAACCTCTTCCACCACCTCCGGATCTTCCGGGACTAGGGCTTCCTCTTCCACGGGCTTCTCCTCGGCTGCTTCCGCAAGCGAATCCAGAAGCTGTTGGGCCTTGCTCTGACCGGGGTCGAGTTCAAGTATCTGCTGGAGCCCCTCCCGTGCCGCACGCAGGTTATCCTGGCTTATCGCAAGCTCGGATACCCGGTAGAGAGTAGAGATGCCCTTGCTGGTCTCTCCGGAGTCCAGTTGGATGTCCTTCAAGCGCTGGTAGGCGCTGAGGTTATCCGGGTTAGACTTGAGCACTGTCTGGACATGATGAATAGCTTTATCCTTGAGCCCGTATTTAAGATATACCTCGGCCTCGGTGAGGTGTTCCTGTATTTGATCCTCGGTAAGTTTGCCCGTCTCCCCCTTGACCGGGGCCGGCTCCTCAATCGTCACCTCATCTTCGGGAAGTCCCTCCAGGACTTCAACCGGTCCAGCCACCACTTCCTCTTCCAGGAGTTGTGGCTCCTCTTCTGGCTCGGGCTTTGCAGAGGGCTTTGGCGCGGCCTCTGGACCGAGGACTCTCAGGGCATCCCGGTCATCGGGTTTGATCTGGAGAACCTTGCGCAGGGCATCCTTTGCCTTCTGGTTCAGTGCCTGGCTCTTGTATTTCGCGGCCAGGGCTTTTAAAAACTCGACTGCTTCATCGTTGCGCTTGAGCTTGATGCAGGCCTGGGCAAGGTTCTGAAGCGAATCCAGGTCTTCCGGATCATTCTTATAGATGCGGGCGAGCACCTTGTAGGCTCGATCATAGACCCCCCTTTTCAAGTAAATGGTGCAGAGTTCCTTGAGGTTCGAGTTATTGTCCGGATCGGCCTTTGCCATCTTCTCCAGCAGGCGTGTGTATTCCTCGAACCGGCCAGCATCCTTTAGCTCGTCCAGGGCGCGACGAAGGATGCCGTAGCCCTCTTCCTTCATCCCGTTCTTGTAGTATAGCTCGGCCAGTTTAGTGAGCACGATCACATTTCGGGGATCGAGTTCCGCCATTCTCCGGATTGTCTCGATGGCCTCCTTGAGCATGCCGTCGCGTTCATAATGAGTGGCCACGGTCTGATACTGGGTCATGGCGTCGTTTATCAGGCCGAGCTTGTGATAGAGGTCTGCGAGGTTGAAGATGATCTCGGTACGGGAGTCATCAAGATGGAGGGCTTGCTTGTAAACGGCAACAGCCTTGGAGTAAAAGCCGTCCTTGGTATAATATTTGGCGGCTTCGCAGTAATATTTTATCGCGTTTTCCTTGTCCTTCTTCTTGGAAAATAGGTCTCCGAGCCGTAGATGGACTTTCACATCCTTCTTGTCAAGCTCAAGGGCTTTCTGGAATTCCTTGATCGCCCTGTCTGTTTGCCCCTTCTGAACAAACTTCTGGGCGCTCGCTATGATCTTATCTTTATCTTTAGCCATTTAGCCTGTAAACCCCAACCCCACTTCATTTTAATATAAATGCGGGCTCTCGTCAAGCAAAATATGCTTTAATGCTTTAAGGGTGTGCGACATATTTGGTGAATCATTTTTTTAACCCCTTTTTTGGGTTTA
>CAZOMR010000004.1:32776-34478 GCA_964580655.1 uncultured bacterium | reverse complement strand
TTTCAGCCAGCCACCTTATTCATCATCAAGGGGATGGTTTGCGGAATCGCTGCAGGAATGATTGGCTTTATATACTTTATTCTTTGGGTATTTGAAATATAATATCAGCACCCAACTCTTTGATAATAAAGAAAAACAAAAAAAATCTCCCCAAAGTGTATTTTTTTCTTGACAAAGGTTTTTTTGTTTGGTAGTAATTGGCTTAAATTTAAAAGAGGCTGAAGCCGTGGTTTTTCAAACTTGAGCCCAAATAGAAGCGGGAAAGGTGGATCAATATTGAATGTAAGTGAAAAAACTTATAGGAAAATCAGCCAGAAAAAGAAAAATTTGCGTATTTCAGGAGGGTGAAAATTACTCCAAGAAGGCTTAATTTATTAAGAGGGATTAAATTTTACCTAATCTTTCCTTGAGGTTGGAAAATTAGAAGATAAGGTATGAATATCTATTCACTTTTACGGCATGAAAATTGCAAAATTTGGCATTTGGGAATACAGATTGAAAATTAAGGGTATATATAAGAGTTAGGTATTGAAGACTTTTTTCTGAAGAAAGGAGAAGGTGATGAAAAGGTTTGGCTATTTCGTATTGGTAGGGGCTGTTTGCATCCTTGCTGTTGCTGTGGCCCCGACGCCCGCATCGGCTCAAGAGCTCTGGAAGGCTGGGGCTCATCAATGGGGAAGTGCAGATGATGACGGGGTGGTTCAAGTTAATGATCTCAGCATAACAAAGGCTAGGCTAAGCGGTGGTGGCTATATATTCTCCACAATCCCAGCCTCTGGTTATACCCAGGAACTTAGCGGCAATGGTTTCTGGGCCGATGTCGCAGACTTAAGCGCTCTAAAGGATTACCTGTCTGGAAATATGGCTAAAAAGAAAGGACATCCTAATGAGGTCCTTATCCAGACCCTCCACGTTCAGGCGGGCAGTACAGAGGGTTCTGCCGCTGACATCTCCGCCTATGCTATACCTGATCCTGGGGTTACTGGTGGTAGCACGGACAGGCGAGCTGGCTGGGGGATTGTGTTCCGGGTAGATACAACCCCTGCTTCAGGAAAATGCACGGATGCACTTATCCAAGGAGCGGACTTCCTGCCAGAAGCAGGACAGGAGCAATGGAGTGATACCCACTGGTTCCCCGGATATGGCTGGGGTGATACTGCAGAGGCTTTCAACTACACCCTGGATGCAGGCCCTCCTGATAACGGCCTGGCCACTGTAAAGCTTATGGCCGGACCAACTTGCAATGAGGGTGATACCATTGAGATTCTGGTATTTATTCCAGGCGACGCAGAAGGCCACGTTGCCCAGAATCGAAACCCGACCAGAATAAGTGCCGCAGAAACCATCAAGGCGGTTGCCAGAATGGGCGCAGTGCTTCCTCAATGCACAGGGATCACAATTACAGGTCCCTCGAATATTTCGGAAGGCGCTGTTGATAGTGTTACAGCAACCTGCTCTTATGATATCTTGCCTGATGATGACTGTACCGTGGCAGGAGGTGTCGTGGTCACTGGTGTGACCGGTGATCTCTCCATGCCAGGTGGAGACCAGATTCAGGGTAAACAGATCCCGTGCGGCGCTGGCGGAAGTGGCACTGTGACCGCGGAGCCGATGAATAATCCACTAGTGGTCAGCGATACCGCCCCGGTCACGGTAGACAATGACGACACGGTAGTGAGCCGTTCAATTGATGGTGCTCCTT
>CAZOMR010000004.1:0-32676 GCA_964580655.1 uncultured bacterium | reverse complement strand
GGGGCATCTGCACGATTTCGGCTCCGCTTGCCACTGATGCGGTTGTCACGGTAGACAATGACGACACGGTAGTGAGCCGTTCAATTGATGGTGCTCCTTCTAATGTTTCCGAGGGTGGAGCGATTGGCTGGACGGTAAGCCGGACCTGGTCCGACAGTTGCGTGGATGACGATACTGGTAATTCTACTGTAGCGGATGACTGCACAGGCGGTGGCGGTTCTGCGACTGCGGATCAGATACCCTGCGGTGCAGGGGGCATCTGCACGATTTCGGCTCCGCTTGCCACTGATGCGGTTGTCACGGTAGATGATAATGAGACGGTATTATCCATTGACCTCGTGCCAGTCGTTGGGGCGGGTGGAACAGTTAATCTCGGTTATGGTGCAACTGTTCAATTCGGCGGCACGGTAACCTGGAGCGACCTATGTGAGGAAGCTATCTGCGGTCACGCAGAGGCTAGCTGGACTGATCCAGGCGGATGCGGAACCCTGGACACAGTCTCCTGCCTGTATACTGCTCCGGGTGGTGACTGCGGTGAGACCATCCAGGTTGCGATCAGGACCGGGTCGGACTTAACGAACATTAATGTGGCGGGTGCCATACCACCGGTGATAGTGGAGGTCTTCCCGTTTGATTTTGCCGCGCGCTTCACTGACAATTCTCATACGGATCAGGGAATCTCGATCCTCTATGATCCCGCTGAGGGTGATCCGGATGCCACCACGATTACATGTACATCTGCAAGCGGGGTTGTTAACTATACTTGCGATGGTGGATTCCCGGAGGAGCACTGTGATCCTATAGGCGCGCTCGATAGTCTGATGGATTATTCCTGCGACATCAGCGCATGTAACGGGGCGGCTTGTGATAACAGCCGCACAGGCGAGGCCATGAGGACATCCCTCAGCCCGATTGCGAGCGAGGGAGGCTTGGGCGAAGGATATATCGGAGGCAATCATGCAACCTGGCCCACAGGCCCCGGCTCTGGAGTGGCGGATGCAGGCACCGTGGACATCGCATTGATTGACTTTGAGGAGTTGAACGCGGTGGGAGTCCCATGCTATGCCCAGATAGTCCAGGGCGCTACTCTCACCGAGAGATACACCAATGCTTCCGGCGTGCTCGCCGTGTCGCTCGATCCACTGCCCATTGATGAGCTCACACTGGGTTGTAAATGCGGAAAGCTAAAGTGTGACTTTACTGCCACAGACTCTTACGACAACTACAGGTACCTCACTTACCAGGATGTGGATGCAAGGGATATGGTGATCCGGATGGAGCTGATGAGTTATGCCTCTGGCTTTGAGAATATCTACAATCCCAGCCGGAAAGGCCGTAACAGGGTGACCTACATAGCAACTGTGCCAGAGAGCTCCTTCTCCACATATATTGCACCACAGCCCTCCAGCGTGAGACTGCGTCCTATGTTCTCTGTCCCGGTTAAACTGAGAGCCGCGTTTGCAATGATGTCCCTGCGCAGTGTTTATGCTCTGGACATCTCTCTTCTAATGGCTGGCACAGACGAGGAAGTATCCATAGCCCTGTGCGTACTTGATGACAATGACCCAGCCGCAATAGCGGTTGCCGCGGCCCTTCCTCCAAACATAGTTATTCCGGAACTCCTTCGCACGAATTGGAGCGGTGACAATCCGTGTTTGTCCTGGGGGAATAACCCTCCAGTATATACCTACAAGCTCTGGCATTGGGTGCCCAATGATACTCATCCAATAGAGATACTGGGTGCTTATGCAAATGCAACCAATTTCTCACTGTCTGTCTTGGCAGGAGGCCTGGACCTGTTCGCATTTCCCATTTATCTCTGCGGTATGGGCACCAAGCTTGTGACCACGCCGGACCTCGCTGTGACCGGAGATGTGACGACTCATCTGGGCGAGACACCCCTGGAATGGGATGTGCGAGAGACATGGAACAAGGGTGACCTCAGTTCTCCGGGCTATAATCCTCCTGATGGATTAGACAAAAGAGTGGTAATGAATATCGGTCCCATGCTCCCGATTGACCCGGCAAGGCTGCATGCAACCAGTTCGGCCGCGCTTGCCGCAAGTCAAGGAGATAATGGCGTGCCGCTCTGGTCCAATGCACCTTACACAGACCCGAACAGGACCAACGCGAATAGGGGCTGGTCTGACTGGGATGCTCGCTGGACCCGCAAGAATGTGCTCAATATTACGGGAGCCTTCGGAGGGTTGCAGCCGGGAATGCTTCCATTTGGCCTCCAGATGAACGCGAAGGTTGATGATGTCGAGTTCACTACCTTCCAGGTGGGCTACATGCGAAGCACAGGAGCACCTGTAATGGGTAATCAGGATCTTGCATACGATCAAGCATCAAGCCCCGACAGCCAGATTGTCAGCAGGGAATTGACCCTGATTGATCCCTCAGAGACTGATGATGATGCGTTTGACTTCACTCCGCGTGGCCGGGGAGGCCCCACCTTTTATGCGGCTGTCTCTATCATGATGCGGGGTAACTGGAATGAGAACTCGGATGTGGTCACCTCTCCTCATTATTCCGGGGGCAAGCAGCGGAGCTATGATGATAACACTGGCGCGAAAACCAACCCCGGCACTGTGATAGCAGTCCGTTATGCAGGGCCCAGTGATAGCACAACCCTTTGTTCCGATCCCGGATGGACCCCAAGCCAGGATTGCGTGAACCTGGATAATCTGACTGACCGAAACCTCTTTGTCGGAAACTTCTTGAAGATGCCGGAAATTGTCTCACCCGCTGCGGACGAATACCTATACCCCGCGCCACAGTGGTCATCGACAATAGGTAGCACGACGCCGACCAACCGCAACGGCGAGATCCAGCGCGTGTTGACAGCCGCCTCTCCAGCACAGGAGATACAAAAAGACGGGGGCAGGCGCTACTTTGAATTCACAGTCCCGACATTTATGCAGACCACCAAGAGACCGGATTCATGGCTCATAAACCTTACATGTCCCGAGGTGTGGAGGGTCTCGGCAAAGGCCGATGTCAGTGACGACGATGCTGTAATCTCCGGGAATGCCCTCTATGATGATGATGCCATGTTCAAATCTCAAGGTGTTGCAGTGGGAGATAACATCAGTGTAGCAGGCTGGAACGGAACTGTTTCGGCTGTAGTTAGTCAAACCGAGCTGACACTTTCGGGTTCTCCAGGGAATGGTAACTATGTGAGCTACACGGTCACCCGTGCAACACCCAGGGGCAACTGCATCTTTGATGAGTGGTATAGTGTACCCGGCATGCTTGGAGGCGGCGGTGGATGCTCTCCCGTGAAGTTCTGGAATCTAATGGGCCCGGTCCCGGAGAGCGGGAACACCTTGAGGGTTCATATTCCAGAGGTTACACCAGGATCCAGGACACTTGACGGGGTTCCAGGTATTGTGCCGGATCCCTATGAAGGCCATCTGGCTCAACTGGAGAATGGAAATACGATGAGCCCGATAGGGGGAGAGCAGATGGAGTGGACTGCGGCCCTGATCGTTTACGGCACTCAAGAGGTCGTGAAGGGAGGACTTGGCGGAGCCTGGGATTGGAACAATCAGAACTTCTGGACAGCCGAGTTCGCAATCTCCGACAACAGCCAGGACGGCAACTACTTCATCTGGAAGTAAGGCAGATAAGCTGTTCGCAGACAAGCGCCCCGGGGCCAGGAAGGTTCCGGGGCGCTTTTTATCTGTCTCAAAGGATAAAAGTTGAACTTTTTGTGTAGAAGGAGTATCTTATAAAATGAACGCTAACATCTGTCATTTGAGATTTGAGATTCCTGCGAAGCAGGATAAAGGAGTAACAGGGTTTGAGGGAATCCGAGGTGGCTGAAGGAGGGATTTTTCTTTCGATTGTTATCCCGGTTTATGATGAGGAGGGCAATATTTTTCTGCTTTATGAGAGGCTCGTGAAGGTTCTTGAGCGGATTGATAAGCCTTTCGAGATCATCTATATTGATGACGGCTCTACTGACCGGACATGGGAGATAGTGAGGCAGATAGGGATAAAGGATTCCAGGGTAAGGGGGGTGCGATTTCGCCGTAATTTCGGACAGGCCGCGGCACTGAGCGCTGGATTCAGCAAGGCCCGTGGAGAGATCGTGGTTTCCATGGATGGCGACGGTCAGAACGCGCCGGAAGATATTCCCCGATTGCTGGAAAAGATGTCCTCCAGGGAATCCACCCTGTCTGCCGCGCCCGCGGCGCAGACAGGTCCCGGTAAAAACTCCGGGGAGAATGATAAATCCATGACGGAACAAGAAGGATATGATGTTGTGAATGGCTGGAGGAGGGACAGGAAGGACAAGCTGTTCTCACGCCGGATTCCCTCGTGGATCGCCAATCGGCTCATCGCGCTTCTTACCGGGCTTGAAATTCATGATTTCGGTTGCACCCTGAGGGCTTATCGGAGGGATATAATTCAGGACATCAATCTTTACGGCGAGATGCACCGGATGATCCCGGTTCTCGCCCACTGGACCGGGGCAAGGATCGCGGAGATCGAGGTGACCCATCATGCCCGCGAGACCGGCGTCTCCAAGTATAGCATAGGCCGGACTCTTAATGTGATCCTGGACATTATCACGCTGAAATTTTTTATCGGATACTTCACCCGGCCACTTCATCTCTTCGGCCTGCTCGGAGCCGTGAGTCTGGTCCTGGGGCTTGGTGCTTTTGCCGCATTGATCCTGATGAAGATATTGAGCAATGTGGATATGACAGGCAATCCCTTCTTGATTCTGGGAGTATTATTATTCATCATCGGGGCACAGCTTGTCATGATGGGACTATTGGGGGAAATCAACATTCGCACATATTACGAAGCACAGAATAAACCCACCTATACTATCAGGGAAAGCTTTTGATTACAGGCCGCGATGTTCAAAATCTTGATGATCGCGCCAACCCCTTTTTTCGCTGACCGGGGCTGTCATGTCCGGATTTATGAAGAGACCAGGGAACTGGAGCGACAGGGGAACAGGGTCCAGTTATGCACCTATTTCCTTGGAAGTGACATTTCCGGATTGACCATCCATCGCATCCGCCGTGTCCCTTTTTATCATAAAATGGAAGCTGGCCCAAGCTATACCAAGCTTATCCTGGATACCATGCTGGGCAAGAAGGCGCTTGAACTCGCACGCAGGTTTAAACCCGATATTATTCATGCTCATCTTCATGAAGGATGCCTACTAGGAGTTTTTCTGAAGAAACTCATTCCCCGGCCACTCGTGTTTGACTATCAGGGCAGCCTTTCAGAGGAAGCCCTGGCTCATGGATTCTTTCCCCCGAATTCCATGCGGCATCGAGCACTTGTCTGCATGGAAAAATGGCTTAATCAAGCCCCGGACCTTATCTTCACAAGCTCGGAATATCTTCATGACGAGATAAAGGGATTGGCGGATTCAACCCGAGTCATAGCACTTGGAGACGGGGTGGATGCAAAACTTTTCCAGCCTGTGGGTGATTCAGCGGCTTTGCGAGAGCAACTGGGGATTCCGCTCCAGGCTCCGGTAGTTGTGTTTCTAGGCCTTTTGAACCGCTATCAGGGCGTGGATTTATTACTGGAGGCCATCCGCAGAACCACCAGGCGAATTCCCGATGTGCAGTTCTTGATTATGGGGTATCCGGATGAAGAGGCATACAGGAGAAAAGCCGAACAGCTCGGCGTGGCTCAATTCACGAGCTTTCCCGGCAGGATTAACTACTTTCAGGCTTCACAGTATCTGTCCCTGGGGCGGATAGCCGTGGCGCCCAAGATTTCCCGGACTGAATCCAACGGCAAGTTGCTCAACTACCTCGCTTGTGGGTTGCCGGTTGTCGCCTTTGATACCCCCGCTAACAGGGAGATATTAAGAGACAATGCGGCTTACGCCAGGCTCGCACACGATGAAAATCAAAGTGCGGAGAACCTTGCACAGAAGATGATCGAGCTCTTGGAGGACGAGCCTTTGCGCATGTGTTTATCCGAGCGAGGCAGGAACATGGCCAGGGATGAATTAGGCTGGGACAGGGTAGGCCGCAAGATGATGAGATATTATAATGAGCTCTTGCAGTTCCAAGGGGTCTGGAGCTGATGCCATGTCAGAGGTGTCGGTGGTTGTGCTGAACTGGAATGGAGGGGACAAGCTGATTGCCTGCCTGGAATCGCTTTTCCTTCAAAAAATCAGCAAGCCCGAAGGGGCTGAAGGAGCCGAAGGACACGGAGGATTTGAGGTAATACTGGTGGACAATGCCTCAGACGATGGCTCGCTGGAGAGAGTGCGTAAGAGGTATGGAGATCGCGTAAGGATTATTGAAAATAAAAGCAACCTTGGCTTCGCGGTGGGGTGCAACCAGGGCATTTCTGCGAGTCAAAGCCCGTGGATAGCGCTGATCAACAACGACGCGGTCGCGGACCCGCGTTGGCTTTTGGAGTTATTGAGAAAAGGGAAAGGCAGGCCGGATGTAGGAATGGTTGCAACACGGATTTTGCGCCATGATAACAGAGACCTGCTGGATAGCATAGGCGTGGGCCTTTACCCGGACGGGATGAGCCGCGCACTTCATCGCGGGGAGAAGGACAGCGCCCGGTTCCGCGATGGTTACCCGGTTCTCATACCCTCAGGCGCGGCCTGCCTTTTGCGTAGAGAGATGCTCAATGCGCAAGGATGTTTTCCCGAGGATTTCTTCATATATTCGGATGATACTGACCTCGCTATTCGCGGCCAGCTCGCGGGATGGAAATGTGTGTTCGCGCCAAAGGCCGTGGTCTATCACCATTATTCCGCTGCTGTAGGGCCTGCAAGCCGGATGAAGATATTTTATGTGGAAAGAAATCGCATCTGGGTACTCCTGAAATTCTATCCACTATCCATGATCCTGATAAGCGGGGTTTATACATTGATCCGCTATCTGGCTGTTATTTATTATTTATTCAGGACTCCAAGGGATCATGCAGGCAGGCCAGGGCCCGGAATACTGGATGCCTCATTTGCGCTTATTTCAGCTTATCTCTCCGCGATCCGTGGTATCAGCAGACAATGGATGAATCGCAAGAAATTTGGACCCGGTGCAACAAATTCGTATGAGCTCTGGCGGAAATGGCTCAAGGATTTTCGACTTGACCTGAAGACCATCTCCGGGCTGGATTAAAATCCGAAGGACAGGAAATGAAAATCCTTCTCATCAATCCCCCTCCTTTTGCCGCAAGACAGGACATTATTGCACCGCCCCTCGGACTAGCATATGTCGCAAGCGCTTGCGAGGCCTTTGGAGGAAGGCAGGTGCAGATTCTCGATGCCTTTGCGCTTGGTTTGAGCTTCAATGACCTGGAGCGCGAGCTGATAAAGAGCAAGCCGGACATAGTCGGGGTTACTGGCATGACCCCGATAATAGAATCCGCGTTCCGCACTATTCAGATCGCTCGCCGACATTCTCAATATGTGATCCTCGGGGGAGCACATGCCTCGGCTCTTTTAGGCAAGGTCTTTGAGGAGTGCCCGGACCTGGATGCCTTGATAGCTGGCGAGGCCGAGAAATCCTTTCCATCCTTGATCCAGGCAATGGAGCATGGTAAAGACGATTGGGCCGGTATCCCGGGAGTCATTACCAGGGAATCGGAAAGTCCGAAGGACCTGGGGGGTCCGAAGAATCTGCATGTCCCGGAAAGACCCGTTATCAAAGACCTTGACGCAGTCCCCTTTCCGGCATGGCACCTCCTGCCGCTGAATCTCTATCGTCATCCCTTGTTTGGCGGCAAGGCGGTCGCAACCATGATCTCCTCTCGCGGCTGTCCCTACCAGTGCATCTTTTGCGATAAGTCCATTGCCGGAAGAACCTGGCGGCCACGGTCCGCGCAGAATGTGGTTGATGAAATAGAGGAACTCGTCAATCGCTTTGGCATTAGTGCCCTGACATTTTATGACGACCTGTTTACGCTCGATCCAAAAAGGGTTATCGAGATTTGCCAGGGCATCATAGAGCGCGGGATCAAGGTTCAGTGGAAGTGCGATGCCCGGGTCAACCTGGCGGATAATGACATGCTCGTGTGGATGAAGAGGGCAGGGTGCCGGATCATTGCTTATGGTGTGGAGACGGCTCACCAGAAGGGTCTGGACTACCTGAAAAAAGGGGTGACAAGGGAGCAGATAGAGGATGCCTTCCGCCGGACAAGGAAAGCCGGGATTCAGACAATGGCATATTTTATTCTCGGAATACCGGTGGAGACTTTTGAAGAGGAGTTGTTGAGTATTAGATTTGCCAGGGAGATTGAAGCCGACTATGCCCAATTCAGCACGCTTTCGCCATTTCCAGCTACCGCACTTTATCAGGAAGCCCTGGACAGGGGGTGGTATCAGGAGCGGCCTGCTTTCGGACCACTGGAGCAGGGCACGCGCCGGCCCCTCATAATAACTGAAGAGTGGACAGAATTGAAATTGAAGAAGATTGTAGATCGCGCCTATCGGGATTTCTACTATCGGCCCGGATACATCTTGAAGCGGCTTTTAAGGGTGCGAAGCCTTCGTGAGTTGGCTATGAATATCAGCGCAATGAAAAGCCTTCCCAGCATCTCGCGAAAAGCAGACTTTCTGTTGTAATGGGGTTTTCATGCATGTTATACTATAAAAATCCGAAGGACATGTAGGACATGCTTCGGCTTCTAGGCAATTCTGAAGGATGAAAATCATAATCATAGGTTCAAGCGGCCAGTTGGGGCAGGAGTTTGCCAGGCTCAAGAGCGGGCATACCCTTGTTCCTTTAACCCATGAAGATATTGAGGTGGCGGATAAGGACCGGGTCAATACAATATTTTCCGAGCAAAGGCCCGATACAGTGATAAATCTTGCGGCTTTCAATCGCGTGGATGAATGCGAGGATAAGCCGGACAAGGCTTTTCAAGTTAATGCATTGGGAGCGAGGAATGTGGCTTGCGCCGCGAGGGATCAAGGGTCCACCGTGGTTTTTGTCAGCACGGATTATGTCTATAGTGGAGAAAGGAATCCACGGAGGCCTTACCTGGAGAGTGATCCCGCAATGCCGTTGAATGTCTATGGAGTGTCCAAACTTGCCGGAGAGCACATGACTGCACAGGGAAATCCTGACCACTGGATCATCCGGACAAGCGGCCTTTATGGCGTGGCGACCAGCAGAAAAGGCTGGACTTTCCCGGAGTTGATTCTCAAAAAGGCCAAAGCAGGGGAATCTCTTCGCGTGGTGGATGACCAGGTCTTAACCCCCACATACACCAGGGACCTGGCAGGGGTTATCATGGCGGTATTGGAACATGGTCGCACCGGTATATATCATCTCACCAATGGAGGCCAGTGTTCCTGGTATGAGTTTGCCCGGACTGTCCTGGAGATGGCCGGTGTTGATGCCGAGATCATCCCGATCCCGAGTTCGGCTTTTCCCAGCAAGGCTCATCGTCCTGGCTATTCGGTCTTAGAGAGCGAAAGGCTCAAACCACAAGGGCTTAAACCCATGCGGCACTGGAAAGAGGCCCTTGAGGCATATCTTATAGAAAAGGGAATATTATCCTGAGGGAAGGATCGGCAGGAGAGGCGGCATGGACGAGCATATTATTGGCGGATACCCTGGGAAAGGTAGCGGCAAGTAACCGGAACCATGCGCATCTGCTACTTCGGTATTTACTCGACTGCTCCTGAGTATCCCCGCAATAACAATATCATTCAAGGCCTGCGCAAAGTCGGCGTAACAGTGGATGAGTGCAGAGTGAAACTGGAAGAAAGCTTTGCGTCACGCCAAAGAGTGGCACAGAGCTTTCTACACATGGCAATCTTTCTCGCCAAATTGATCCTCTCCTACATACGACTACTCTTGCGTCTGAGGCCCTTGCCCCGACCAGACCTGTTTGTGGTCGGCCATCCAGGATACTTCCATCTACATTTCCTCAAGATTATTAGAGGGCTTTTTTACAGGGGTATCCCGATAGTTTATGATATTTTTATACCGCTTTATGACGCTGTCGTATGCGACCGCGAATTCTTTCAAGAAAATAGCATCCCCGCACGAGTCATCCATTGGCTTGAAGGATCGGTATGCCGGCACGCGGACCTCTGTTTGATTGACACAAACGAGCACTGCGACTATATGATCAGGCAATTCCAGTTTCCGCGAACAAAAATAGACAGGGTCTTTGTAGGGTCTGTCTTTTTAGATTCAAATAACAGGGCATCCTCAAAAGCCGTCCCGGAAAATAAGTCCGTCTTCAAGGTTCTACACTTCGCAACTTATATCCCTCTTCATGGAATGGATACCACTATTCGCTCCGCCAAAATTCTTGAAGCTGATCCGGATATCCGGTTCCTCGTAGTCGGCCGCGGCCAGTTGGAAGCACAGATCAAGGCACTGGCAAGGGATTTTAATCTCAAGAATCTTGAATTTCAGGATTGGGTCCCGGTGGATGAACTCTATCACTTGATTGAGCGAGCACATGTTTGCCTGGGAATCTTCGGAACCACGGAAAAGACAAAACGGGTAATCCCATCAAAAGCCTTTGATACCCTTGCTGTGGGACGACCATTGATCTCAGGTGATACCCCGGCAATGCATGAGACATTTATCCACAGGGAGAACATTTACTTCGTTCCATTGAATGATCCCGAGGCATTGGCACAGGCCATTCTAAGCCTGAAACAAGACCCTGAGCTGAGAGAGAGGATTGCCAGAGGAGGGAATGAACTTTACAAGGAAATTTTCACACCTGAAGCTATTGGCAGGCAATTCCTGCAGGTTATAGAGAAACATTTCGGAGAGAGGTTTAAATCCAGCGCCTGAGTGTGTAAACTATTTGAAAAGGTGGTGCCCGGAAGATGAAGCAAAAGATACTGGTTACCGGTGGAGCAGGATTCATCGGCTCGCATCTTGTAGACCTTCTTCTTGATGAAGGCTACGAGGTGCGAGTCCTGGATTCTCTGGATATACAGGTCCACGGCGACACAGACAGGCCGCCGGACTACCTGAGCCCGGATGCGGAGTTCCTGCAAGGGGACATCAGGGATACCGATGCCCTGGCCAGATCCCTTGAAGGAATCGATGCCGTGGTGCACCTGGCCGCGGCAGTGGGTGTGGCTCAATCACAGTATGAGATTCACCGTTATGTCCAGGTTAACGACTCTGGAACCGCGGCTCTGCTTGAGGCTGTGACCAGGCGCCGGGACAGAATCCATAAGGTCGTTGTGGCTTCATCAATGTCGGTTTATGGCGAGGGCAGGTATCAGTGCCCCAATTGTGGTCCCGTGGCAGTGAGGGCAAGATCAGCCGAACAGCTCGCCGGTCATGAATGGGAACTCAAATGTCCGAACTGCGGTGCCGAACTCAAGTCTGCTCCTACTGACGAGGACAAGCCACTGTTTTGCGAATCAGTGTATGCGTTGACCAAGAAGGTTACGGAAGAATTGGCACTCATAGTAGGCGAAGCCTATGATATTCCCACTGCGGCACTTCGCTTTTTCAATACATACGGGCCTCGGCAGGCCCTCTCAAATCCTTATACAGGGCTTCTCGCTATCGCGGCATCGCGCATGCTTAGCGGCAAGCCGGTTCTGATTTTTGAAGACGGAAAACAGAGCCGTGACTTTATTCATGTAAGGGATGTGGCCCGTGCATGTCTGGCTGCGCTACGCTGGCAGGGTTCAGGAACCATGGTGGCGAATATAGGAACAGGATTGCAGTCCACGGTACTGGATGTAGTGTCTGCACTGAAAAATGGACTGGGATTCAAAGGAGAGCCGGAGATCAAGGACCGGTTTCGATCCGGCGACATTCGGCACTGTTATGCGGACACGCGCAGGGCAAGGGAAATTTTAGGCTTCAAGTCCGAGGTCAGCCTGGCCCAGGGAATATCCGAGTTCCTGGGTTGGGCCAAAAATGAAAAAGCAGTGAAGGACATGGTGGAAAAGGCCGTGGATGAGTTGGAACAGAAAGGTTTGGTAAAATAGAAGAGGAGTCAGAACCGGTGAAGCTGATAGTCCAGATTCCAGCGTGGAATGAAGAGGAAAACATTGCACAGACCATAGCCTCGATTCCCCGGCAGATTGACGGAGTGGACCGGGTTGAGGTTCTGGTAGTGGATGATGGTA
The DNA here is from genome assembly GCA_964580655.1 of uncultured bacterium. Taxonomy (GTDB): domain Bacteria; phylum RBG-13-61-14; class RBG-13-61-14; order RBG-13-61-14; family CAZOMR01; genus CAZOMR01. The sequence goes on along the minus strand of CAZOMR010000004.1, from coordinate 20,600 downwards.
GCACGGACCGGACCGCGGAGAAGGCCGGACAAGCTGGTGCGGATCATGTGGTCAGGCTCACAAGCCATCGCGGTCTGGCGAAAGCTTTTCAGGCCGGCCTGGATGCCTGCCTGCGCCTGGGCGCGGACATCATTGTGAATACTGATGCCGATCATCAATATCCTGGAGATGAGATACCGCGTTTGATTCAGCCTCTGCTCTCCGGCGAGGCGGAGATGGTGGTGGGCGACAGGGGCATCGCCGCAGACCAGGAGTATCCTGTGATCAAGAAGGGGCTTCAGCGCCTGGGAACACGAGTTGTTCGTTGGCTCTCAGATACCGAGGTCAAGGATGCGACCAGCGGCTTTCGCGCCTTGACGCGGGAGGCCGCACTTTCGCTACAGGTTATATCGGATTTTACCTATACCCTGGAAACAATAATAGCCGCGGGCCAAAAGGACATGGCCATATCCTCGGTGCCGGTGCGCACAAATCCGCCAATGCGTGAGAGCCGCCTTTTTGAAAGCATGCCTCAATACTTGCGCCGGAGCATGGAGACTATGATCCGGATTTATTCAAGGTTCCAGCCTCTGCGCGTCTTCGGCACCATCGGAGCTTTGCTCTTTATAAGCGGCTTCGGCATTGGAATCTGGTTTCTTGTATACTACCTCATTGCTGGCGGGAAGGGACATGTCCAGCTATTGATCCTTTCAGCGGTGCTTTTGATCATCGGGTTTCAGGTAATGCTTATCGGGCTTTTCGCAGACCTTATTGCCAGCAATCGGAAGATGATAGAGGAGATACTTACTCGCCTTAAGCGGATCGAATTCTCCCGGAAAAACGGAGAAGCAGAAGGGAGATAATAAGCAATTAGTCCGGATGAACAGGTTCAGCTACTGGTTGTGACCAGCACTTTTCCACGATGGAAAAATGACTCCGGCACAGCTCCTTTTGTCCATGACCTGGCGCGCAATTTGCTGAATTATTTTCAGGTAACAGTCCTGGCACCGCATCATCCAGGAGCAGAAAGGGCACAGATAATGGATGAATTGGAGGTCCTTAGATTTCAATATTTTTTGCCCCAGCGAAAGGAGTTGCTCGCAGACGGCAAGGGGATTCAGAACAATCTTCGCGCATTTTTCCTGGGAAAAATTCAGCTCTTGCCTTTTTTCGCCGCACAATACCTTGCGGCGCGCAGGCTATTAAATAAAAAGAAATTCCACCTGGTAAACAGCCACTGGTTGATTCCATCAGGGCTCATCATGACCATGCACAAGAAGAGATTTGGATTCAAGCATATTATTACGGTTCATGCCGCGGATTATTATTTATTGAGGAGAATCCCCGCAGGTAAAGCTATCTTGCGCTGGATAATATCCCGCGCTGACGCGCTTCTGCCAGTGAGCAAGGCAATTGAAACTGGCATCCGGGCTTATGTGCCTGCCGGAATAAGGCTCAGGATCATTCCAATGGGGGCTGACATAGAGCTTTTTCGCCCTCCGAATGAGGCAGAAAGAGAAAAGGCACGCAAGGCACTGGGGCTAAAAGATAAATTCGCTGTCCTGTTTGTGGGAAAGCTCTCGGAGAAGAAGGGGGTGGAATATCTGATTCAGGCCGCGGCAATGCTCTTGCCGCACATGCCAGAGCTAAAGGTGTTAATCGTGGGAGAGGGACACCTGCGCGAAACCCTTGAGAGAATGGCGACTGATGCGGGAATAGCAGAGACTATTCAATTCTGCGGCCCTGTCCCACAATCAGAACTACCCGGATATTATTCCGCAAGCAATGCTCTGGTGGTTCCTTCCATTGTGGACAGCCATGGCGAGAGCGAGGGAATGCCCGTGGTCATCATCGAGGCAATGGCATCCGGGCTTCCGGTCATAGGCACTACATGCTGTGCCGTGCCCAGTGAGCTTGCGGATGCAGGATTTATAGAGATCAAGCCCCAAGATGCAAAACAATTGAAAAAGGCCATTGAAGACCTTAAAAATAAAAGTGAGACATTGGTACATCAAAGAATCATCCGGAAATTCTCCTGGCCTGAAACAGCGCGCCAATATGCTGAAACATTTTACGAAATAATGTCTAAGCAATGAATATCCTTCATATAACTCCGTTTTTCTATCCGGCCTGGTCTTATGGTGGGATACCGAGGTTATCCTCTTATCTGGCATTGAAACAAGCTAAAATGGGTCACAGGGTTCATGTTGTAACCACTGATGTTCTTAATGAGTCAAGCCGCCAAGCCAGGGATAGTTTTGAGATTGAGGGGGTTACGGTCAAGGTTCACCGGAACCTGAGTAATTGGGCCGCATATCACTTGCAGGTTTTCACGCCCCGGGGAATTTTTTTTGAGCGGGATGTTGCCAGAGAGTTTGACATCATGCATATACATGGTCACAGGAATTTTCTGAACACAGCCATGGCTTATTTCGGGCGCAGGGCCGGGGTTCCCATAGTTCTCCAGCCTAACGGGACACTGGTCAATATTGAGCGTCGGCGGTTGTGGAAGTCGGCTTATGATACTTTTTTTGGCAAACGAGAGGTTAGGACCACGACTGGTTTCATAGCGGTAAGCGATGTGGAGAAACGGCAGTTCATGGAGATGGGGATAAGCGAGGATAAGATTCGTGTCATTCCCAACGGGGTCTACATGGAGAGGGAGCAGGTTCAGCTTGATTTCAAAAAGCATTACGGAATCCCAGGTGAATATATCCTTTATCTGGGCAAGATCACGCCCAGAAAAGGGATTGAGCATATCGTCAAGGCCATCCCCCTTTTTAGAGATCAAAGCCTTAAGCTCGTGATCGCGGGGAATGACATGGGGTATCTTGGTCAGATCAAAGACCAGGTAAGAGAGCTGAGCGTAGGAGATCGTGTCCTTGTCGCAGGCCTTTTGACCGGGGACATCAAGACCGCGGCTTACAGGGACGCGCTTTATACAGTGTATGTTTCCCGCGATGAGATTTTCGGGCTGGTGCCGTTTGAGTCTTTGCTTTGCGGCACACCGGTGATAGTCGCGGATGACTCCGGCTGTGGTGAGTGGATAAAGAGAGCCTCGGCAGGCAATGTTATCCCTTACGGAGACCCGCACGCGATCTCGGAAACGGTAAATAACTACGATGAAAAGCGCGAGGCGGTCATCGTTGAGCGCGGCAGGGCTTTTATCGAGAAGCACTTGACCTGGGAGAATGTAGCGGCCCGGGTGATTGACTTTTACCAGGAGATTTTGCCAGGGAAATCACGATGATACAAGATGCGGTAGTTATTGTCCCGGCATATAACGAGGCTGATTCACTGGATGCCACACTCAGTGAATTGAGTCAATATGCGGCAAGGATAGTCCTGGTGGACGATGGCTCGGAGGATGATACCCTGCTCAGGGCCCGATCTCACGGCGTGATTGGCCTCAGGCTGGCTACTAATCAGGGATATGGCGCGGCAATTCAAATCGGGGTGCGCTGGGCCATCGGCCATCTTCAAGAGCCTTATATCATGACATTTGACGCTGACGGCCAGCATGATCCGGTATTCCTTGATCCCATGCTTGTGCCACTCCGGCAGGAAAGCGCGGATTATGTTATCGGCTCTCGGTTTCTGGAGGGAAGCCTTTCATCCATGAGCGCCCTTAGACGCCTGGGAAGCCGAATCCTCTCAAGGACCACAAGCGTTGTTATTGGCCAGAGGGTCACGGACCCGACCTCCGGTATGCTCGCGTTTACGCGAAACCTGGCCCGGATCATCCTCAGTCCATATTTTCCCCATGATTACCCTGATGCGGATTTCCTCATTATGCTCTCTCGTATGGGCTTCCGTCTATCTGAGTTGCCGGTCCGGATACGACCATCGCCACCGGGAAAACTCTCCATGCACGCCGGACTAATTCGCCCGCTCTATTACACCGCGAAGATGAGCCTGAGCATGATCAACCTCGCGACTCGATGGGACTTGAAGAGAATCAGAAAGGAGTTGGAAAGTGTTACCTAGACAAAAGGTGTTTGCGATAGTGGCCTCGATTATGCTTATCCTTTTCATACTCGCACTGATCCGCAGGCGCAAGCTAAAAGAGGAATACGCTTTATTGTGGCTTCTCACCGGAATGGCCGTATTGATCCTGGTAGTCTGGTATGATCTACTGGAAGTGGTTTCGAGCCTTATAGGAGCAGTAGCTCCTACCACCACTCTGTTCCTCTTTGCATTCCTCTTTCTGATGCTCATCTCCATTCACTTCTCAGTCAAATTCAGCAAGCTATCCGATCAGATAAAAGACCTTACACAGGAGATGGCATTCCTGCGGCATGAGCTTGAAGACCTTGAATCAGATGTTGACACTAAGAAGAAGGATCAAGTATGATGAAACTGTGTTTGTAAACAGCGAGTAATAGAATATTGATGAATCCAGATTAAAGGAAAAAGAGAGAGGAAGCGTTCATGAAGAGGATCATAATTGTAATGGTGGCATTGATAATTTTATTTGTTCTGTTGTCTGCCACTCAGGCCTTCGCCGGTGAGGATATATGCTCTGAGCCTGTGAGCACGAGCGAGGGTTTGGTCAAGGGCCTTCCGGATTCAGAATTCGCGGCCTGCGTGTGGAGGGGCATCCCGTATGCGGCTCCGCCGGTTGGGGAATTGCGCTGGCAGAGGCCTCATACCCCTGATTCACATGAGGGGATATTTAATGCGTATAACTTTGGGCCCTCTTGTCCGCAGAACGAGATTATCTTTTCCGGAGGGAAGAGCGAGGAATTCAGCGAGGACTGCCTTACACTTAACATCTTTAGTCCGCAGAAGTCCGGCAAGTTTCCGGTGATGCTCTGGATCCACGGTGGAGGTTTCATCATAGGAGCGGGAACCTACAATATGTATGACAGCGCACGGCTTGCCGCGGACAAGGATGTGGTGGTAGTAACGATCAATTACAGACTCGGGGCACTTGGGTTCTTTGCTTTGCCGGAGCTGGCCGCTGAGGACCCTGATGGCAGTACCGGCAACTACGGGTTGATGGATCAGATCGAGGCGCTTAAATGGGTGCATGATAACATCTCCGGGTTCCAGGGGGACCCGGACAATGTGACTATATTCGGCCAGTCAGCAGGCGGCATGAGCGTGTGCGCACTACTCGCATCCCAGCCAGCCGCAGGCCTGTTCCACCGGGCAATTCCCATGAGCGGGAGTTGTAGCGTCTCAGGTACTCTGGAGAGTGGATATAAACAATACCAACAGATTGCCAGGGACCTGGGCTGCGAGGGAGGAGATGTGCTTGACTGCCTTCGCCAAAAGCCAGCAGAAGCTTTTGTGCCGGAGGGTGGCATATTTAGTGCCATCCGCAACATCAGAAGCATAATGAGCCATTCGCCTATTATTGACGGCTATGTGCTGACCGACCAGCCTATTGACTGCATCCGTGAGGGAAACTATAACCAGGTCCCGGTGATGGTGGGATGTACTCGCGACGAGATAAGATACTTTACCTTGATTCTGCCGGGCATGAGCCTCCTACCGCGCTTTGCCGTCAATAAACTGATTAATTGGATGTTTGATGAAAAAACGGACGAGATAATGGAAATGTATTCCTATTCCGATTACAAGCACCCTGCCCAGCTTTTTCTTGCGGTCGCGAGTGATGCCTTCGGAGCGCAGAGTTACATCGCGGCCGAGGCGCTCTCGGAAAGAACCCCTGTATACCTTTACCGCTTTGACTGGGACGAGACACGATTCCCGGACAAGGCGGGAGCATTCCACGCACTGGATGTTCCTTTCGTGTTTGGCAAAGAGCACCCGGATGCAAGAATCTCCAGATGGCTGAACAAAAAACATGACTACTCGAGGGCGGCCATGGGCGGACAGATTATGGATTACTATACAAACTTCGCGAAAACCGGGGACCCGAACGGCCCTGGAATTCTCGACTGGCCAGCCTTCTGCATCGAAAAAAAGGAGCGGATATACTTTGACAACCCGATCACCGTGGCACCGGTTGACGGAAAGGATCTGGAGCGCTACAAATTCTTCTCCGAGCACGGTAGGGGAGGCCTTCTGGATTAATCAGGCAATTTGAATATCAATGTGGCTTGGACATGTTTTTCTTAGGTGACTGGCTCCTGCTTCTTGACGGGTTTCTTACATCTATTTCAATAATGTTGCTCCTGTCAATGTTAATCGGGGGGAGAATACTTAAGCAGGCCAGATAAGACGGCCCCACTCGATAGTGTACTATCGAGTGGGGCCGCGGTCCACTGACCCGATTGCTTTTACCAGCGGCGGCCGCCGCCTCCGCCAAATCCGCTCCTTCCTCCTCCTTTGTTGTCTCGACGTTCTGTTCGGGGCTTGGCCTTGTTGACGTTAATGTTGCGGCCCTTGAGTTCCGTCTCGTGCAGACCTTCAATGGCGGCCATGGCTTTCTGGTCATCGCTCATCTCAACGAACCCGAAGCCCTTGGACTGACCGCTGTATTTGTCCTTGATGATGTTAACTGAATCCACCTCACCGTAGGTGTCGAAAAGCTTGCGCAGTTCGTCCTCTGTAACATCATACGACATGTTTCCTACATAGATATTCATCTCTTCCTCTCCTTGATTCTTTCGAACAGTATTACCGGAAAATCGCCTAAATATTAATTCCCGAGAAATGTCCGAGCATGTTTCGCCCTGTAAGGGACCCGTTCCTCGATCAAAAGGCGAGTTTGTCGAGCAGATTGATATATATAGACTGTCTCATACAGATGATACTAGTATATATGCTTTCCTCGGAAATAGCAAGTAAAAAAACGACTCGGGCAGCAATTCCGCAAACCGCCCCGTTTTTCTTGGTGTAGTTTTATCTTGCTCTTTCTTTCCTTAGATCAATTTCTCCTTGTAGTGGCTTGTAGTTTTTGAAGTAATCATCAGGGAGGACCGGGCTCCAGGGCAGGACGTTTGAGCGGCCCCACTGCTCGCCCACCTTTAACACCAGGGGATGATCCTCTATGTTGAGGTATTCCGACACGCGCTCTGCGGGAAAGTTGGGAGGCGGGACATAAAAGAGGGCCGCGCTTCGCCAGTGGCCTTTGGGCAGAAGTGACAGGTCGAGCTTGCTTACCAGGCACCCGATCATTCCCGGATGATCTTCCGGCGGATCAGGTCTCTCGGCATCATCTACATAATAGACAAAGGCATCGTCCCATGTCATGGGCGGAATATTCGTGGGCGCACGCTGGATCATGGTTCCCTGGTCCCCGGTCACGCCCTGCCAGGCAAGGTCTCGCAAGTCCAGATTCCTCTCAGCCTCGCTCATCCGGCCGTCAACCGTCACGCCCTCCGGATTGTTGCTGGTATAAAATTTCATGCCGTAAGCCTCCGGAGTAAAGTCTGTGGTAGAGATCATCCATGCCCGGCGAAGCACCAGGCGCACCCCGGGGAGCATGTCCAGTTCCACAGGGCCCTGGCCGAAGCGCTCCCAGAAAATCTGGAGTGTTCCGCCCGCGTTATATTTGTAGCCGAAGGGAAGTTCGTAATACACCTGGCCCTTGCGCAGGACACGGACAGGGCCGTCCCTGGCATTCAGGATGTCCGCTCCAGCCATCTCCTCGTTGCCCTTGAACCGGATAAGCCCGCCGCGCGATTCAAATTGAAAGCGCAGTTTCATCCTGTCAATATAGTCAACACCTGTGCCATAGGGCGGCCGGCCAAGTGCGCGTGAAAAGTAAATCTTGTCCTCCTTCCGTGGATACCCGTTGATATAATACCGGGTGCGAACCTCTTCCGCGTCATCGTCCCAGACAACATAATCCTCGGATGAAGGCGCGGGCGGGTCTGCAAAGCTGAATATGTATGCCCATGCCTGTTCGGCATTGAGCGGATCAATAACCTCCAACTCGGCCGCGCTCTCAACGCCATTGGGCCAGGAGTCCCTCTCAACCCTTCCACCAAGGTCATGCGCCATGAAGGCTATCTCATCCTGAATGCTGAACACACCATCGGAAAGATCGGTGTTAGGCTTCGGGCCTTCCGGCAGGATGAAGGAACTCCGATCCGGCGTAAGCTCATCCACCTGAAAAGGAACCGGGCTCAGTGTCCCGTGCTTCTCCGCGTAAACCCGGATACTCTCCGGCTTCACCCCCACAAACCCGGAAAGCAAATAGCCTGTCACCACCACGCCATCCACATCACGGGTCAAGGTGCGGGGCTCAAGAACCCCGGTCTGGGCAGAGAAGGCAACAACGGAAAGCAATCCAGAGACAAATGCGATTTTTTTCATCTGCATTCCTTTCTATTACCTGGAGCATTTTATAGATGACACCTTCAATGAGCAAGCTGATGATTTCCCCGTCCTCCTTCAGATCCGCAGGACTTCCAGCCAGGCCATGATCAAAAACTAAAAGTATCAAATTGATGAAATTTTAGCAATTTATTCATGTTGACTTAAGCGAAAAGAATTGAAAAGATATGATCAGGTGAAAAAGCGTGTCCACCGAAGAAGAGATTATAGTCAGTCCGAGGCGGAGCCGGTTTGAGGCTGAGATCAATGGCCCGGTGATCTTCTGCCCGGTAGGGCCATATCTTTCAATGGCCGCGGCTCTGCTGAGAGGCAAGAAGCAGAAGCGGCATCTTATCCCCGGAAGGGTCTATCGCCTCCGGCGCAAGCAGAGGGAGGTCACGCTTTTCGGCCCGGGCCAGGGAGCGCCTATGGCCGTGATGGCACTGGAGCGGTGCGCGGCACAGGGCTGTAGATATTTTATCCTGCTGGGGGTTTGCGGGTCCTTGCGCAAAGAAGTGAGGATAGGGGACTTCATTCTCGCCAATTCCGCGTTGAGTGAAGAAGGGACCTCTGCCCATTATCATCCTGAAGATCATCCGCCGGATGCTTCTGAAAAAGCCAGCTCTGCCTTGCGAGTGGCCCTGCAGGAGGCTGGCGAGCCTTTTCATGAGGGCCGGACCTGGACCACGGACGCTCTCTACCGGGAGACACTGGCCAAGGTAAAAACCTATGGCGAGCAGGGCGTACTCGGGGTGGAGATGGAGCTTGCCGCGCTTTTTACTGCCGGCCGGTTTCTCGGGGTCGAGGTGGGCGCACTGCTTGTTGTCTCGGATGAACTATTTGAGCTGAACTGGCGTCCCGGATTCACCTCTCCGCGTTTCATCGCACATCTACGCAAGGCGGCCAGCCTGTCGCTTAAGGCCGCACTTTCTTTCTATGGCGCCGAATCCTCATGAGCGAAAGAATATTGAAGAGAGAAACTCTGATCCCCGTCGTTCTCCTGCTATTCGCCCTTGGCGCGAGAATTTATCAAATCAACCAGGGCTTCTGGTATGATGAGCTTTACACTATTCTCAACTACATCCACGCCCCCCTGTCCAAGATGCTGACCTCGATGCCCAGGCCCAATAATCATGTTCTCTCAAATCTACTGGCCAGACTTTCAATCGGGATATTTGGTGAAAGTGAATTCAGTGTGCGCCTTCCTTCCCTGATCCTCGGAAGCATCACAGTCCCGGCGCTCTATGTTCTGGGCCGGAGGGTATTCCCAGGCCGTGTCGCCCTGGTGGCATCCCTGCTTTTTTGCTTTTCCAAGTGGCCGGTCTGGTTCGCACAGGAAGCCCGGGGCTATGCCGGTATGATCCTGTGCGGCCTGGTCTCACAGATGCTCTTCCTTGAGTTGATCCAGGAATTCCGCCAGGGGCGCGCATGGCTTTATTTCTTTTTCAGTCTTGCCGCGATCTACTTTCACCCATACAGCGCATTCATCATAGCCTCGCATGCGCTGGTCTTTCTGGGCTTCAGACTATGGCGAGAACCAGGGGCCGGATGGAAGCCTTTCTACGCGGCACTGGCTGTGGCCGTGGCCGCTTTGATCCTTTATGCGCCAATGTTCAGCTCCATGATGAAATTCCTGGAGACAGGGGCACGCGTGTCCTCCGGAAGGGACCTCTCCGGGGCCTTTATCATCCAATGGAGCGAGGATTGGGGAGCAGGAAGGGGACATCCATATCTATCCCTGATAATGGCAGGCCTTTTCCTGATCGGTCTGATCCAGGGCTTCTTCAAGAGGCCCATCGCGAGCGCGGCCTTTATAATCCCGGTTATCCTCATCCTGCTTGTCACATCCTTTATGGAACTATTCATCTACCACAGGTTCCTGGCTTTCTTCCTTCCTTTTTACTTCCTCATTATCGCATGCGGCATAGAGGCATTGAGTAAATGGATAAAGCTCAAGCGCCTGGCATTCGCGATAATGGCCGTTCTACTTTTAGCCCTTGTGCTCCGTCCACTGGCTGAATATTACCGTCTGGGTATGCAGGGCTTTCGGCCTGCGGCTAGATGGATTCAGACTCATCATCCCTCTGAACAGGTCTATTCTATCGGCCTTTCAGCAGAGGAGTTCCGGTATTACCTGCCAAGCGCGATCCCCGTGACAATGGGCAAGGATATTGAGCCGGATAAAGCGAGCGGCTCTTTGGTGGTAGCATCTCATCCCTGGTCATGGGGAAATCTCAACACACGGTATCTCTCGCGAAAATGTAAACTCCTTAAAACATGGCACTCCGCAGGATATGATGAAAATAATGTCAGCGTCTTTCAGTGCGAACATTAAAGGGGCAGGGCTTAAGGGCATCAAACCTGATGTCAATGTCTTTCAGTTTTGCTTCAATACGTATCGCCTCGCGGAAGAATCGCGTAAACCTGAAGCACCTCCGTGTCCTTGTCCGGCGTGAAGAGCACACGCCACTCCCCGGCCCTCATCCGAAAGTCTCCCTTAAGCTCTCCTGTCAGGGGTCTCACGCTCGGGTGGGAAAACGGATTCTCTTCCTTCTCAAGCTCCTGTAACGCCCCCTTGAGCCGCTTCCTCATCTTCCTGTCAAATTTATGGTACTGCTTCTCGGCCAAGGGTTTAATCTCAATCCGCCACCTTGACCTTCATGGTTTATACCCTTCTATCCCTTACTCAAAATATTTATCAAAGGCATTCCTCCGTCCACGATCTCCCCCGGAACCTCCTCTTTCGCGGCCCTCCTGGTCTCCGGCCCCTGGTTCATCTTTCAGTCTCCCTCCGCGACCTCCTTCCCCGAACCCCTGCTCCGGTTCATACTCGTCCTCCGGTGCGCTTAGATCAAGGCCCCTGGCAAGAGCCTCTTTATAGTAAGACCCCTTACTAAGCCTTATCTCGCCTTTCTGTCTCACCACAATAGCTGATGCGCCCTCCACCGGGCACTTGTTCTCGCAAAAGCCGCAACCATTACAGCGCGACTCCACTACCACCGGATGGCGGCCTCTTTTTCCCCTGGACTGAAAGATGATGGCATTATAAGGACAGACCTCGTCGCAGACCAGGCAGGCCTTGTCACCCTCCCAGGCTATACAGTGGTTTTTGAAGATCACTGCGGTGCCTATACGCGCGAACTTTTTTTCTTCCAGGGGAATGTTGCGGATGGCGGCGGTGGGGCAGACCTGGCCACAGAGGTTACAATCCTGCTCACAAGCCCCGAGGCGCATCTGATGCCGCGGTGCCCAGAAGCCATGAAGGCCGCGGGTCAAGCCGTCAGCCTGGAGCGTATTGGTGGGACAGGCCTTGATACATTCCCCGCAACGGACGCAGGTAGCGAGGAACTCCGGTTCCGGAAGAGCTCCTGGTGGGCGGATAATATCCACATCGCGTCTTGAGAGGGCTATCCCGGTGTCCGCAGTGAGTGCCAGGGCCAGCCCGGATGCCCCGGCCAGTATAGCCTGGCGTCTGGAGAGGTCTACCCCTGGTTCAGGCGCGCGCCGGGGGATAGCGATAGGATAGGTGATGGCATTGACCGGGCAGATGTCCCTGCATAGCATACACTTTATGCACTCGGCCTCGCGATCCTGCCAGGTATCTAATTCAATGGCTCCAGTGGGACATTGCTGGAAACATTTCTTGCAGTCGGTGCAAGAATCCGAGACGCGCTTTTGCCAGAGGTTATAGCGGGAGCAGATTCCGAGAAGCGCTCCAAGCGGGCAGATATAGCGGCAGAAGAAGCGCGATTCCACGCGGCTCAGTGAAATGATGACAATGAATATTATCAGGGTGATTATGTTGGCCGCGTAGGTTGGCTGAAAAAGGCTGAGGTATTCAAGGGAGCCAAGGCTCAAGCGCTCTGCCAGAGGCCGGAGCCAGTCAATGCCCAGGTTGGCAAGAAAGATAATCACGGGATAGAAGAGAAATGTGTAAATCCTCGTAACCAGCGGAATGGGATCAAGGAACGGGCCGAGCGAGAGTCCGAAAAGAGAAGAAAACACGATGATGATCAGGATGATGTAACTCAAGCTCCTTAAACGGCGGAGGCCCTCTCCCTTTCGTGGGTGTTTTCCTCTGTAAAGGATTTTCTCGAAAATATCAATGGTGGTGCCCATGGGACAGAACCAGCCACAAAAAGTCCGGCCTAAGACTACCGCGGATAATAAGGTGATAAGAGAGAGCAGGAGCGCAGGGATAAAAACCTTGCCCGTGAGCATGGCCGTGATTCCCACCAGAGGGTCCAGGCGCAGAAACACATCAACGGGTATGTAAGGCACATAGGGATAATGAGCCATGTAAAGACAGAACAGAAAAAGTATCAGGACCCCGTATTGCGAGAGTTTGCGAATTCGGCTTAGAGTCATAAATCCTCCTTTAGTTGTTCTTTATATTCCAATAACTTAAGCATTGCGCCAGCCGTATCGTATCGCGGCTTCCACCCCAGTATTGTTTTGGCCTTGGAGCAGTCCACGACAATAGGGTATTGGGCGACATCAAGCCATCCGGGCGAGAGCATTGTTGAGATGTGCAATGCCCACCCTGCTTTGGTAAAGGCCTTTGCCCAGGAAAAAGGAATCTTGATGGCTCTTAATCCGACAAGCCCTGCAATGTCGTTTACATTCAGGGGATTATCCCCTGCTATATTGAATGCGCCTGGGAGGTTCTCTTTTGTCACCTTGTAAAATGCTTGCGCCACATCCTCATCCCAGACCAGTTGAACTCGGCTTTCCATTCCGGAAAACCTGAAGAAAAACCTCTGGTTAGCTATCTTTCTAAAAAGGTTGTTTATCTTTGGTCCCACGAAGATACAAGGCCGGAGCCGGGTGATGATGATCTCGGGATGCTCCTTCTGGAACTTGTCCAGATACTTCTCTACCTCCGCCTTTGTCCAGGAGTAATAGAATTCAGGCATGCCCCGGACAGGGGTCTCTTCGGTTATAAAATCAGGATTATCGGGCCAGGCTCCGTAGGCCGCGATTGAACTTGCTTGAACTATCTTGGAGATGCCTGCCTTTGCCGCGGCCTCAAACGCGTTGATAGAACCCTGGATGTTTATGCTGGTGGCCTCTGCCATGTCCCGGAGGGGCATGACGATAAAGGCAAGGTGGATCAGGGTGTCAGCGCCAGCGAATTCTCGAAAAAGCCCGGGATCACGAACATCGCGTCTTACGAATCGGACCTTCTTGAACTCAGGCCCCGGGGCCTTAATGTCAACCCCGATAATCTCCTCTACATCCGGGTCCGATTCAAACAGCGGGAGCAGAACCTGAGCCAGGTAGCTAGATACCCCGGTCATCGCGATTCGCATTGATTCACCATCCTTCCTGGGGGGCTCCGTTTTGTTTTTCATCATTTATAATTTTTAATTTTTTTCTTGTATATTTTATCACATTTGACATAGCGGGATTCCTTGTAACTTAATCATTTACTTTCTTTCCTGTACACATCTTTTTTTGCGATGAGCAATCCTCACAACTAGAACAAGCAAAATGTCATCCTGTATCTGATAAATAACACGATATTTCCCTGCTCGTATCCTGTAAAGGTCATCTGTCCCTTTAAGCTTTCTGACACCCTCGGGTCTGGGGTCATCTGAGAGGGCATCTATTCGCCTGATTATTCGAGACATCTCCGGCTTAAGTATCTTTTCGAGTGACCGGAGCGCACGCGGCCTGATCTTCGGCTTATAATTCCCCCCCCTTCATTCTCAGCCTTTCAGCCTTTTTTTGCATCCTTCCAGTCTATGCTTGGGCCTCCCTCCTTCAGCACCTTGCGCACCTCTTTTATATCTTCCTGATCCTCCAGATACTCAAGCAGTTCGGCATCCTCCAAAGGCACTATAACCGCCATATCCTTGTTACGTCTTCCTATGGCTATTCGCTCTCCCCCATAAGCAACCAGGCCGATTATATCTGTCAGATTCTTCCTCGCCTCTGCCATTGAAAAGCGCTTCATGGGTGTTCCCTCCATATATGTTTGCTACTTATGCACAAGTATATACAATAGAAATCAGGGGCAGAGCGCCACTTGACACTTAAGCTCCTATTTCTCATTTCTCAATGCGCTTCTGCCCAGTTCCTGGCCGATTTAATATCCACTCTCAGCGGGGCCTTCAGGTCCACCACGGACTCCATCTCTTTCTGCACCAAATCCCGGACATCCTCCAGTTCCTCCGGAGGGACCTCAAACACTAGCTCATCATGCACCTGCAAGATCATCATGGTCTTCAGGTTCCGCGTTTCGAGCTCTCTGTCAATCTTCACCATGGCCTTCTTGATGATGTCCGCCGCGCTTCCCTGCATGGGCGCATTGACAGCCTCGCGTTCGGCAAAACGGCGGATGTTCGGGTTCTTGCTCTTGATCTCCGGGAAAAAACATCGGCGGTTGAAGATGGTCGTTATATGCCCGTCCCTCCGTGCCCTTTCAATGGTATCCTGGATGTAGCGATACACGCCCGGATAACGCCGGAAGTATTCATCTATGTAGATTCTCGCCTGCTTCCTCGGAATCCCCAGCTCCTGACTCAAGCCGAAGTCGCTCATGCCGTATGTGATACCGAAGTTGATCACCTTGGCCTGACGACGCATCTCATCGGTTACAAGCTCCTGCGCAACCCCGAAGACCTCTGCCGCAGTGCGACGATGGATGTCCTCGCCGCGCGCGAAGGATTCTAACAGCATGGAATCCCCGGACATGTGTGCAAGCAGACGAAGCTCCACCTGCGAGTAGTCGGAAGAGAGAAGCAGGTTCTCGCCCTCCGCTATAAATGCCTGGCGGATGCGGCGGCCTTCCGGAGTCCGGACCGGGATGTTCTGGAGGTTGGGTTCCGAGGAACTGAGCCGGCCCGTGGCCGTGACCGCCTGGTTGAAAGAGGTATGAAGCCGGCCAGTCTCAGGGTGAACAAGACGCGGAAGAGCCACGGTATAGGTGTTTTTGAGCTTGCTCAATGTGCGGTATTCCAGGAGATGCTTCGGCAATGGATGTTCTTCCGCAAGCTGGGTGAGCACATCCATTCTGGTTGAATACCCTGTCTTGGTCTTCTTTCGGCGAGGGAGCTTAAGTTTTTCAAAAAGTATTCCCTGGAGCTGTTTGGGAGAATCTATGTTAAACTCCTCGCCGGCCAGCCGATAGATTTCCTGTCTCTTGATTTCCCCGCGCTCCTCAAGCTCACGGGAGATTTCCTCCAGCAGTTTCACATCAATCTTGACGCCATTCATCTCCATCCTTGCGAGCACGGTGACGAGAGGCATCTCCACTTTGTCAAATAGCTCCTGGAATTCCTGGTCCTTGAGCCGCGGAGCGAATACCCTGGAAAGCCGCAGGGTCACATCGGAGTCCTCGCCGGAATAGCAGAGCGCGGTTTCAAGGTCAACCTCTGAAAAATTTATCTGATCCTTGCCACGGCCGCAAACCTCTTCGTAGGTGAGCATCCTGTGATTCAGGTATTCCAGAGCCAGGTCGTTCAGGTTGTGATTATGACGGGGGTTCAGGAGATACGATGCGACCATTGTATCGAATGCTATGCCCTCCGTCTTGACACCGGCCCGCTTCAACATGATGTAATCGTATTTGATGTTCTGGCCTGTCTTCTTGAGCCTTGGATTCTCGATCAGTGGCTTGAGCCTCTCAAGCACCAGTTCCCTGGACAATTGCCTTTTCTTTTCAAGGCCGGTATGCCCGACCGGGATGTAGTAAGCGAGTCCCGGCTTGGCGCAGAAAGAGATGCCCACTATCTCCGCCTGCATCGGATCAGTGGATGTAGTCTCAAGGTCCAGGGCAAAGGCCCTGGATCTTTCCAGCTCCTTGATCAAACCGGAAAGAGCCTTCTCATCCTGAACCAGTTGGTATTTCTCCGTATTGATCTCCTTCTGGGCGGTGGAGTATTCTGTGAGAAGCTTTGGAAATTCAAGTTCGCTGAAGAGCCTGGTAAGTTTTTCTCGATCCGGGGATTTAACCTTCAGGTCTTCGAGGGAGAAGGACACGGAAACCTCTCGCACAAGTGTAACCAGATTCTTGCTGAGCCGGGCCTGATCAGCGAAGCGCTTAAGATTCTCGCCGACCCTTCCGGGGACATTGTCCGCGTGTTCAAGGAGGTTCTCCAGGGTGCGGTATTCGGCGATCAACTTTTTTGCGGTCTTCTCGCCGATGCCGGGAACCCCGGGGACATTATCCGAGGAGTCGCCCATGAGCGCGAGCAAATCCACGATGCGTTCCGGGTACACCCCGAAGCGATCCTTGACTAAAGCGGGGTCTGTGCGTCTGTCTTTCATTGTATCCAGCATGTTGACCCTGGGGCCGAGAATCTGCGTGAGGTCCTTGTCGCCGGACACGATAACTATTTCCATGTTCCGGGCTGAAAGCCTTTCAACCATCGTGGCAATAACATCGTCCGCCTCGTAACCCTCTTTCTCAAGGGTAGCGATATTGAAAGCCTCAACCACTTTCCGGATGTAGTCGAATTGCGGAACCAGGTCCTCCGGAACCTCCTTGCGCGTGGCTTTATAATCCGGGTAGATGTCCTCGCGAAAGGTCTTGCCAGGTGCGTCCCATACCACAGCAAGGTATTCGGGGGCCTCTTCCTTGAGAAGTTTGCGGAGCATGTTCGTGAAAACATACACAGCCCCGGTGGGAAGGCCGCTGGAGTTAGAAAGCCGCTGGCGCTCGGTGGCATGATAGGCTCGGAAGATATAAGAACTGCCGTCCACAATATACAAACGCGGATTTGATTTTTTTCTGCTTTGCATTTAGAATCTTGTTATATAATAGCAAAGCGGCAAGAACAAGGGAAGGGGAATTACAGGAATTAAGGGAGGACAAGATGACACTTGCTGAAAAGCGGCGCCACCCCCGGGTTAAACTGATCACGAAAGTGACGCATATCCGGAGCGAATTTTTTCATTATTACTATTCGCGGGACTTGAGCCTGGGAGGAATTTTCCTGGAGACCCAGGAGCCCTTTCCTGTGGGAACCGAGGTGAAGCTTGAGTTTCCACTTCCGGATGTGGCGGACAAGGTGCTTGTAAAGGGAAAAGTAGCCCGGATGGTGAAGCGGGCTGAAGATGCCCCCGGTCCTTATCCGGGTATGGGGGTTGAGTTTGTTGAGATGGATGAAGATACCAAGGCCATGTTTGCCGACTTTATCACCCGCAATCTACCGCGCTAATCTGCGCATAATCCGCGGGCCCAGCGGATCTGGAGGATTCTTCAAGCACTGCCTGCGTCCGGGGCCTCGTGGTGAAACAGGTTAAAGCCTTAAAATCAGCCCAGCTATTTAACCTTAAAGCGGTAGCTGTTCTGAAGCGATCTGTCGTTCCACGAGAGTTTTATTTCCAGGCGATATTTTCCTTTATCATTCAGCCGGACACGAGGGCAAGCAATAGCGCGCGCCTCGCTGTCGGAGGCAAGTTTCACCTGATGACTTTCCGATAGTATCTCGTCTCCACTCGCAGAAATAATAGCGACCTCGATTTTTGCGTCCACCTCATTCCAGGTGTCATTGACAGCGTAAACAGGAAAGGGTGCTGTCCGGCCTCGGGGGTATGTCTCTTTGTCAAGAAGGCCGAAGGCATAGACCGGGCTCATCGCTTTTTGCATCGCGTAATAGGAGCTCTTTGGCTCGCGCCAGTAATCCACCACAGACCACTGGATCGCGGGATTGGAGTCCAGAAACACGAACGCGAGGCATCCGCCGTTGGGCCGGTATTTGAGGTAGCGGAGCCTGTCAATGTGATAGCGGTTGACTTTGCTCTGATAATTCTGAGTGGCATTGATGTATTCCTTGAGTGTCCTGGATCTTTTGGGGTTTACCCATAGTTTCATAAGCCATGCTTGCAGGTGGTGCCGGGCCTGGAGGTGCTTCCAGTCAAGGTTCTCAAGTTCCGATTCCATGAACCTGATGCTGTTTTCGTAATTGGGAAATGACTGTGATCCGAACTCGGTGACGAATTTCAGTCGCTCTGACTTTTTCCTGATAAGGTAATTCAGCCACCTCAGTGGTCCGAAATACCAGCCAAAGTATAAGTGGCCATCCCCGGTGTTCTTTCGGAAGAGACCGCGCTCCCCGGCTAAGCGGTGAACATATCGGTATGGGCTCAGGTGGCGCGCGCGGGCGGAGAGCCTTCGGTCAAGGACATCGCGATTCCAGTTCCAGAAGAACATGGAAAACAGCGAGCGGATTATGGTAAGAGGCCCGATCCATTTATGCATGTCAACCTGCCGGATCGGCTCGTTGTGCATACACCAGAGCCCGATGCAGGCGTGGTTATAGAGCATGGTGATCATCTTCTCTACCTGGTAAAGCGCGGAAGCCTCGATGTCCTTTCGGTAATACCACTGCAGGGGGAAATCCTGCCATATAAGTATTCCTCTTTCATCGCAGACCTCATAGAAGAGAGGGTGCTCCACATGTGCGTGAAGGCGGAGCATGTTGAGATGACAGGATAGCGCGAGTTCAAGGTCTCTCTCGTATCGCTTGCGGGTCATGGTGGCGAGCCGGGTATCTCCGGGAGGGTAATTATTTCCGCGCATGTAAATCCTTCGGCCATTGAGGTAGCCTATGTAATTCCTCATCTCAAAGGTGCGAATGCCAAAGGCATTCGTATACACATGGTCAGGCTCTTCCAGGCCTTCCCTCAGGACCTCAACCTGCAGGGAATAAAGATTGGGCCGGCCGTGATCGTGTGTCCACCAGAGTTGATAATCCTTGACATCGAGCGTGTAGAAATATGTCTGCTCGCCCTGAGCCTTGAGGATTTCCCGCTCAAGGTGATGAGATGGGCCTTCAAAATTTCTTGGCTTGAGGTGAATCCTGACTTTGATCTTTTCAGGACCCACTGAGTCGAGCCTTACCTTACCTTCCACGCGGGCATACTCCGGAGTGATGTAGGCGGTGTGAAAGCAGGCCTCGCGGATTGAAAGAGCCCCTGTGGAATGAATCTCCACCGGAAGCCAGATGCCCCCGGGATTGGTTGCGGGGTCCAGGCAATCCCAGTGATGAAATACCCCGGTAACCATGTGCTTCAAGGATTTATCGGCCTCATCAGGACAGTCAACCTCGATGAGCAGCTCGTTATCCCCCTCAACTATCTCGGTGATCTCATACTCCACCGGGAAGAAGTATCCCTCGTTGGCTCCGAGCCGACACCCGTTAAGGTAGGCGCTTGCCCAGTAGAAGATTCCGTTCAGTCTCAGCCAGTACCGCCTTTTTGGGTCCGGCTGAAATGAGAACCGCCTGCGATAGACCACCTTGCCCGCGTAATTCTCCAGTTCCGGCAATTCCTGCCAGTGAGCCGGGATCACCTGCTTAAGCCAGGCGCGTCCGTCTTCATAGTTCCCATCAAACCGCTTGACCGGCTTGAGCTCCCATTCTCTTCCCAGCTCCAACTCCTTCATGAACTATTCCTCGATTCCCCGAATCTTTACTTTCTGTCCTTCCTTCACTCCATGCCTCCTGCAAAAGCCCGCGTTGACCTCCAACACATACTTTGAAGGAGAATCAATGAAGAGCATCTTTTCTGACTCAGGCCTGGCATCCTGGATCATGCCTTTGATCCGGAATTCCGCTCCGATAAAAATAAGGTCAAGCGGGATAAAGGTGTTTTTCATCCAGAATCTTTGCCTCCGCTCGTATGGCGCAATGAAAAGCATTCCCGCATCTTCATCAAGGCGCTTCCTGTACATCAGCCCGCGTTGCTTCTGCTCCGGAGTGCGTGCGACTTCCACTTTGACAAGCACCGGAGTCTCGGTGGCTATAATTTCAACACTCGGGCCGTCCACTTTATGTGCTGATGAATTCTGCGAATCCGAAGGATCTGAATGACAGGAGCCAATGCCGAAAGTAAGTGCCAAGATGAATACACCACAGACAAGTCCTGATTTATCCATCACTGCTAACACCTCTACCATTATAACCCGCATCAGTCGGGCGTCAAAGATTATGGAGTCAGTGGGTCAGTGATTCAATTTTCAATTCCCCGGACTTTCCCCGAAAAATTGAGTTCCAAACAAGCTTGTCCGAGAAGATAAAGGATCAGTGCGATCCCGAGGGGTATTAAGAAGTAGCGGCAATCCAGAGCGAGGGAAGCAAACGGGGAGTGAAGAACGAAAAATCCTTACACCCATTTGATTCACAGAAGAACCAGGCTAATTTTCGGGGAATGTCCTGTCAGCTTCACCACGCTTATTATTTATCAAAAGGCCCATTGCAGGGGGTGTGCGACATAAATGGTGACTTTTTTTATTCTCGGCCGTAGGGGCTCTGCTTGCTGCGCCCTTTGAGGGCAGGGCAAGCCCTGCCCCTACATTGGCTGTGCCTTTTGTCTTATTGCCCCCCCTCCCGTCCCCCCAAAGGGGGATGCGACAACATCGGTTCAGGGGCACGACC
>CAZOMR010000003.1:14723-37020 GCA_964580655.1 uncultured bacterium | reverse complement strand
TTTACAAGGGTATACGATCCCTTTATTATTGGCCTGCCGGGGGTTCCTCGAAAAATCCCTTGGTATTTTTTCTTACCCACGGGATGCAAACGGCCCAACCATTGCATAGGGCTTCATGCCTTCGTAAAATTGGAGGCTTTCGCGAAGACCTGCCTAATGGCCATGAGTTCGAGATGCATTTCCGCCTGGGCCTCTCCGGCGCACGCCTTAAAAAGATTGACACAGAACTTGTCCTGTACAGACAGCACAGCAGTCCTTCTCGTATCCAAAACATAGGCAAATACATAATTAATGCCATCAATGTAAGATACATCATATACGAGCAAGCTCAAAAGGCAGGAGTCCTTGATAAAGACCTTCGCCGGGCTCTCGCAAACCGGTTTGCCAATTGCGCGAAAATTGCCTATCGGGAAGGCTACCCGGACCCAGCTATTAAAGCTTACAAAACTGCACGTAAGCTGACATGGATACCGCGCACCAGGAACACATTGGACGCTTTTCCATACGATGTCATCGCCTCCGTTCTAGGCCTTGGCCGGACCGAAAGGCTCTGTAAGATATTCCCTCGGACGCACAATATCCCGATGTCCCGGCTGGAAAAGAAGCATCCATCCGCATATTCAGGCGAAAAGGTATTCTATGAATGACCGTTGACTCAAGATTGCGTGTTCTCCATCTTGGAAGCTATTTTCAGGGAGAAAACGACATAGTAAACCTCATGCAACGCGGTCTTGCACCGCTGTGCGACATGAAGGCCGTTGACCTGCAACTTTACCGCACTCTTCGCGGTCGGCGCATTCCCAGCTCTTGGGTGGAGCCCGATGAAGGCCGTAATTGGCTGAGGCCTGATAAGATAGACCCTATTATTGAGGCGTTCCAACCACACGTTATAATCTGTAACGCGGGCGGCATTTCTTTTCGACCCGAGCATCATGAGAGATTGGCGCGGAAAGGCGTTTTGCGAGCAGGCATTGCGCTTTCCGATCCGGATGTCTTTCCATATCATGGCAGGGTTTTTGCCAAGCACTTTGACTTGTTCTACACGAACGCTCGCTCTTCAATTCCTGACTATGAAGCTATAGGCGTAAAAGCGAGACTGCTCGCCTTTGCCGGTCTGCCTGAATTTCATCGGCGGATTCCTGGTGTTCGTAAGAGGTTCGATGTTGTGGTTGTGGGAGGGGCACGCCCGGAAAGGATAGGGTTTATCGAGAATTTGCGCGCGCGCGGCATTTCTGTGGGAGTTTACGGTGGCGGCTGGCCCCGCTCGGGGCTGTTCCGTACCAAGGCTGTTCACGGCGAGGCACAAGTGCGGGCCATAAATTCTGGAAAGATATATCTTTCCTTCAGTAAGACCACAGCAGGTTTTGTAAATGTCAAGGCGGGCATCTTTGAGGCCGCGGCTTGCGGTGCATGCATACTCACGGAAAGATTTCCTGAAATGGAATACTATTTCAAGTATGACAAAGAAATTCTCGGCTACGATAGTTTTGAGGAAGCCGTGAATTTGATCAAGAGATATGTCTCGGCGGATGGGCTGTATCGCGAGGTGGCAGGGCGCTGTTATCGAAGGTTTCTCGCTGAACATACCTGGCATCACCGCTGGCAAAAGGTGCTTGCCGATGTTGAAGAAAGACTCGGCAACAGGCAGGGAAAATATCAATAGCGGGAGCCCGACTGAACCATTTACAGTAGCTGGATGGAAAATAAGATGTCAAGGCTAGATGCGTCTGTACTTATTAAAGGTTATTACATACCTGACAACATAGGCGATGATGTCTTGATGATTGTCACTTCAAAAATTGTTGCTGGTTGCATTCCTCCTGATAGTGTTGTTGTGGGAGTTGCAAGACCTGATATTACAAGCTCCTGGCTTCCCGAAATCAGACATGTCAGGCTTTCTGACTATCGTGAGGTTAATGTTGAAACTTGCATTTACGGTGGTGGAGGTCAATTCTTCTCCTTTCCCATGACAAATCAACCCGATAGATTCACTATGGCGCGCGACCAGTTAAGTCGTTTATTGAAAAGACAGATCGGCCTGCAACAGATAAGACAGCGTTTTAGCAAACCCTCCGGGCAAACTACTACAAACATTCAACTGAATGTTCAAAGATATGGAGCATTTTGCGTGGGTGTTGGCCCCTTTGTGCCCGGGTCCAATGAGATAGAGTTAGCCAGGATGAATCTCGAAAAATGCGAGTTTCTATCCGTTCGGGACAGTATGAGTAAAAAGATATGCGACAAATGGGGCTTATCTTATGCTCGTGTTCGCACAGATGCGACTTTTTTTCAAGAACTCTGGTTGAATTCATCCCGATTTAGAGAAAGCCGACCACGTCGTGACTCGGTGGCTTTCATCTTTCGAGCCTGGCCGCACAGCAAAGAAGGATTCAAGTATTTCAAGCCTATGCGCAAAGCGGCAAAGCGTCTTCGCAGAGAAGGCTTGAATATAACCTTCGTCTCTTTTGCTAAGATGGCTGACAGCTCGGCACTCGATTATTTTTCTGACGAAGACCTTCTTATCTGGGAGCCCGCTAAAGGCACACCGGCGACATTCATCCGGAGATTGGCGGAGTCATTTGATCTTGTCGTATCAGCAAGAGCGCACGGAATAATACTTCCGGCAATCGCAGGCTTGCCCGGCATCTGTATTGGTATAGAGCCGAAGTTATACAATGTGCATGCCATGTTGCCTAATGGCACTCAATTATGGGGACCTCCCTTTGACCAGGAGGTTCTCGTTCAACAGGTGTTGAACATGCTGGAAAATTTAAGCACATATTACAATGATTTAAAAAGCGATGTTCACGCAAATCATGTAATTGCACTGGAGGCCAGGAAGGACATTGAGGCATTTCTCCATAAAGAATCTAACAGCTAGAAAGGTTTATCTATAAATGTCAATATCGGATCTCACAATTTGTCAATAGATAGTATCATGCGCATCCTTATGATAACCGAGCTTTTCCCCCCATTAGTTGATGCGGAAAGCATTGTTGCCGGCAAATTTGCAAAAGCCCTTGTTGAAGAGGGCATTGACCTGCATGTTGTTGCAGGAGATTTTTCTCAAAGCGGCCGGCTTATTGATGATTCGCATATCTGGCAGTCTCAAATGGGTTCGGTTATAAAACTGAGAACATATTTCGGAAAAATTCATAATCCAAAAGATTTTCTGGGAAAGTTTATGCTACGGAATGAGGCGACTAATTATTGGGCTTACAGTGCTCTCAGGAAATGTCGCCATCTTTTAAAGAAATACAATTATGATCTTATTATATCCAGAACATGGACTGTTAATGCAATGATCGTAGCCTACCACTTGCAGGAATACAAAAGAATGCCATGGGTGATAATCATGGATGATCCTTACCCTGAAAGCGTGGTACCTACCTATAAATCCAACTACTCTCGAATTTATAACATTAGACAAAAATTGCGCAGAAATTTTATCAGGAATTCTCTACAATCGTGCTTACTCGCCATTTTTCCAAGCTCAAGGCTTCAGAATCATATAGAGAGATCATTGGAATTAAACCTGGCGGAGAAATCTCTTGTCCTTCCGCATATCGGCTGGTATTATCGGCCAGGTCAGACTTATATAGAAGATAGTTATTATCTAGATATCGTTCATTGTGGCAGGTTTAATCCTCCGAGAGCCTCAAACATTCTTCTCGAAGCCTTCAGGAATATATTTGAAAAGCATCATGAACTCTCAAAAAGGACAAGAATAATTCATGTCGGCTATCCAATAACACCTGATGTCAAGGAGAACATTAATCGTTTTAATTTGAAAGAAAATATCACTTTTGAAGGGCCTGTCGGATATGAAGAAAGCCTGACAAGGATGTCATGTGCTCAAGCATTGCTATTGTCAGAAGCCATTTTAGAAGAGGGCATATTTCTTCCATCTAAATTTACCGATTATATATACAGTGGGAAGCCTTTATTGATGTTTAGCCCTGAAAACGGTGCGGTTGCTGATATGGTGGATAGCTATAATCATCCAGGTTTTCTCGGGCAGTCGCCTCAAACTGTATATGAAAGGCTGGAAAGATTTATGCTGGCATGGGAGAAAAAGGATGACCTTTCAAGATATTGCTTCCCTGATCCAGAAATTTCTTCACCTGAAGTAATTGCACGAAAATTCATGGAAAGCATCGGCGATAAATTGAAAGATTTTTCCTGAGGATTACTATTCAATGCGAATATTAATGGTAACGCCGAATTTTCCACCTCAATTGAACCCGGAATCTATTTGCAATGGAAAGCTGGCCCAGGCCCTTGTTGATAGCGGCGTTGAATTGACTGTTGTCACACAATCTTTTAATCCGGCGAAACACATAAAAGATGAATCGCCCTGTTGGAACGGAAACATGGGAAAAGTTATGCGATTATCGCCGCCGTGGTATTCGATTACTGAAAGGACAGGCAATTTACCAGCCAAGATTCGCATGCGCGAGCGTTCCACTTCATGGTTTAGCAGTGCGGCTTATGGATATTGCAGAAGACTATTAAGAGGGCAATCCTTTGATATAATATTAAGTAGATCTAATCCCGTTGATGCGATGATTGTTGGCTATTGCTTGCGCAAGGATTTCAATATAAAGTGGGTTGCAGGGTTAAATGATCCTCACCCGACTTGCTTTTACCCCGAGCCATATGGAAAGGGTTATCCGGATAGTTTCTTTGAGCACAGTCAGACAAGGTGGACGAGAAAAGCGCTATCTATTGCTGATCATGTTTTATTTCCATGCGAGAGACTCGGAAGATATATGATAAAAGCATTAAACCTCAAAGCTGAAGGGCGTATGATCGTGGCCCCACACATTGGCTGGCGACGAGACGCTCTAAAATCAAAAGATGATTACATAAACATTCTTCATATAGGCACACTGGGACCACCTCGTGTATCGAAAAATTTTTTAAGATGTTTTTACGACCTCCTACTTGAACACTCAGGCACTATTGACAATATCCGATTGATATTTCTTGGAAGGACTGATGAAAAGCTCCGCAGATTCATAAAAGAGAATGGCATGGAATCACATATAATTATAGAGAATCAGGTTTCCTATGAAGAGAGTCTGAAAAGAATTGATGAAGCCTCTGTAATTCTATTAATGGAGGCTACCTTGAAGGAAGGAATCTTTTTCCCCTCAAAGTTCTGCGACTATGCCATATCAAATAAACCTCTATTGCTTTTCAGTCCAGAAAAGGGCACCATCTCTGACTTAGTGGGTGGATATTCCCATCCCGGATTTCTTGGGCAGGAAGAGAAAAGGTTTAAGTATGGTATTGATCGCTTATTGAGACGCCTGGATAAAAATGAAAGTCTATCTGATTACACTTGCCCTCGTCCTGATGAATTTGAAGCCAAACATGTGGTTAATGATCTACTAGCAGGAATATCATGAAAAAATATTCCACAATTAAAAGGCCTGGACAAGAATATCTTTCAGCCGAAAAGCGAGAGAAATCAACCTTTGAGTACTTTGAAGCCAAGTTAGCAAAATGGCTTCCTGCTGATCGCAGTTCTTCCATGCTGGATCTCGGATGCGGCCGCGGTAACTTTCTTAAATATCTTCGCCTGATGGGCTATGCGGATTTAACAGGAGTAGACTTAAGTCCACAACAGGCAAACCAGGCCCGGAGCGCGGTCCAGGATGCCAGGATTCACGAGATGGATATGCTTGACTTTCTGGCCGGGAAAAACAATTGCTATGATTGTATCAGTGCATTGGATGTAATTGAACACCTGGACAAGAACAGGGTATTACATTTCCTGGAAGCTGTACTCAGCGCGCTGAAGCCCGGAGGGATGCTGATCATCCAGACACCCAATGCCGCGTCCCCTTGGGGCATGTCCCTTCGATACGGTGACTTCACTCATGAATGCTGTTTTACCCCTTCGAACTTGAGACAATTACTGGCCCTGACAGGATTCAAGAAGATTTTCCTTCAAGACACAGCCCCGATTCCTAAAAGACCAGTTCGCTACATATCGTGGAAAATCTTCTCCTTATATTTCAAATTTTATAATCTTGTCGAGATGGGCACGATTGGAGACGGCATCTATACGCGGTCATTCCAATGCTGTGCCCTGAAGGCTTCAGATTCCCGAAGGAGTCAATTACCTTGAGACGGTTCTTAACTCTACAACTCTCTCTTTGCTTTGTCGCTTTTCTAATGTTGTTGAGAGGGTATGAG
Source organism: uncultured bacterium (assembly GCA_964580655.1). Lineage (GTDB taxonomy): Bacteria > RBG-13-61-14 > RBG-13-61-14 > RBG-13-61-14 > CAZOMR01 > CAZOMR01. The sequence goes on along the minus strand of CAZOMR010000003.1, from coordinate 30,813 downwards.
GAAATGCTATTAGTCACTGGTATCGCTTCGATAGTGATTTATGCCTTCATAGCGGTTCGAGAGTCTGGTAATGAAAAATGGATTTTGTCTCCCCTGGTCGCCTATCTGGGCATGAGCGTTCTCTATGTCGGAGTGGCTTCAATCTGGGCATATGCTTGTTTGGTTACCGGCAATGAAAGGGTGTTCACAATAGGTTACTTGAAATTCGCAGATGAAATTCCACTGGCCCAGGCCTTCTGCTTGCTGGGCGTCACATGTTTTTACACGGGTTATAAATTGTCAGAGCGTGGTAGAATTCTCAGGATAATTGAATCATGGAAAAAACGCTCTCGCGACCTGAAGCTCTCGGCCACTGGCTGGATGATCGTCATAGCCGTGGCATGGCTGTTTCGAGTATTGCCGCTTTTAGGTATACCTGTAAACAAGATCGGCGTTATGTATAATTCCATATGCGAGCTTACTATGTTAGGCGCTTTTTTTATGCTCACGTGCCGAACCGGTTTCACCGGATCCGAATTAAGGATCAGGCCTACTGGAGCATATATGCCTCTGGCCATTTTCGTGGCTATCGTGGATCTTCTCTTTCACGGCTTGCGATCAGGAATGCGTCATCCTATACTCAATTTGATTATTCTGTTTCTCTGGGGCTATATCCTGCAACGAGAACTCCATCTCAGGTCGCGGTTCCTGATAAGAAGAGCCCGTGCCTGGATTCTGCCGATGCTACTTGGAATAGCGGCCGTTACTCTTATCATGACTGTTATCGCACCTTTTGGAAAGAGAATTGCAAAGGGAGAAAGAGTCCCGGAAAGAGATGATATTATGTATAATATTATTAATATAGGAGAAACCTTCCCGGACAGGGGAATCTGGACTATGCCGGATCGTATCAGCACCTCTATACAGGGAGTAGCCGCGTGTATTCAACTTCGTAAATTAATGCCGCCTCAAAAAAAGGTGGCCCCTCAGGTGCTTATCGGGATAGTACCCCGTATAATTTGGCACGGAAAACCTTATGTTACACAGGGGGCGAAATTCAGCATATTATTGGGGCTTGGCGGGGGAAAGGACGAGCGGACTGCTACCACGGCTACCGGGATGACCGCTATTGGTGAGTTATACTGGTCTTATGGGCCTCTCGGAGTAATCATTGGAATGACTATACTTGGACTGATGTTTGGAGTATCCTTCAGAATGCTTTCATATAACTTTCCCATGCACCCCATACGCGCCTGGGTAATCCCCATGCTGGTCCTGAGTGCATTTATGTGGTTTGAGGCCGATGCCACCGCTGTATATGTTTTCATAATATACATCTGGGTTGTATTCTATCCACTCTCATTGATAAATTTCTCCTGGATGCGAAAGCCCGGCGGCCATTAAACTTAAAGAACCGCATAAAACTGCCAATGGAATATTAGTCGCGGATAGTTTAAATACAAGAGCTTATATTATGCCCGATAAAAGCAAACCTGATTCATATCGCATTCTCTTTGAGGGGGAACGATGGCTTGGAAGCAATGCGGCTTCGTGCGTCCGTGCACTTCGTCGGCTGGGGCAATCGGTTATTGATGTGGACATAGCCAATACCATTCCCTTATGGAGAAGAAGCCTGGGATTAAGAGTTGCAGGAAGATTGCTCCTGCCCTTGTGTATTAAAGAGCACAATCATAATATTCTTTCGCTTGCGCGAGAGTTCATGCCACATATCTTCATAGCCTTCAAGGGTTTATTTATTCTTCCGCAGACTCTTCGTGATATGAGGTCTTTGGGAATTGCACTCTATAACTACTACCCTGATGTCTCGGCCTTCAGTCACCCTGCTGATACTCTTCCGCGCGCCTTGCAGGAATATGACTGCGTGTTTTCAACCAAGACCTTTTTTGCCAATGATATGGAACAACGCGGCTTCCCCCTGCGGAACTGGGAGCTCTTACCACATGGCTATGACCCGGATGCTCACCACCCGATAACCGTTGACCCGGATGAACAAATTCGATACGGAGCCGATGTAGCATTCATCGGGGGGCACACTCCTCATAAAGAGCGATTGCTTGCGGCGCTCAAGCGCATTGAGCCGGAACTTGATCTGGCGATCTGGGGAGACCGATGGAATCGCTCCGCATCTCCTGAAATTCAGGATTGCATTCGAGGACGCCCGATTTACGGAGTAGAATACATGAAGGCGCTTTGTGCAACAAAAATCGCGCTTGCACTATTGAGCGAACAGGTTAAGGGGGCGAGCACGGGCGACCGGATCACATCGCGCACCTTCAATATCCCGGCGACCGGAGCCTTCATGATTCATCATAGGACCAATGAGGTTCTGCGCTATTACGATGAGAGCAAGGAGATAGAATGTTTCGATTCCGCCGAGGAACTGGCAGATAAAATCCGCTTTTATCTTGCGAATCCAGAAAAACGAAAGGCCATCGCAGAAGCAGGTTATCGGCGCTGTGTGCCTGCCTACTCTCATGACAATCGGATGAAGGTAATTCTTGAATGGCATGAGAAAATGCGGAAAACATGAGAAAGCTGAAACACTAAGGATGTATTTATTGTGAAAAAAGAGGCGTCTCCAATAAAAGTAAAATATATACTAAGTCATCCTATCCAATACTTTGTCCCTTTGATACAAAGGCTTGCTTTGTGCGAGGACATAGACCTGCATGTTGTTTATGCAACCGATGCCGGTGCAAGAGATTATTTTGATCATGGTTTCTCCCGCAAAATATACTGGGATCGCCCTTTGCTGGATGGCTATAACTATACTATCTTAAATCCGGGAAGAGCACTTGGTAAAGGCTTCTTTAGCGTTCGTGGTAATGGTGTAAGAGATTTCCTTAAAAGTGAAAAAACAGATATAGTTATAATTCATGGATGGGGAACTCATTTGAATGCATCTGCCACTCTTGCCGCATTCGCTAATAACATTCCCATTTTATATCGAACCGAAATACAGCGCTATAATAAAAAAACTTTCTTTTTGAATAAAATCAAGCCTTTTATCTTGTTTCCCTTATTGCGTCGAATTGATGGCCTCCTTGCAATCGGCTCCTTGAACAGGGACTACTACATAAAAGCAGGTGTCAATCCAGATGGCATCTTCTGGACTCCTTACTCAATTGATACATCCATGTTTCTCGGTGAAAACATCACCGAACAGGACCGTCTTGAGGAAGAAAAAAGGATCGGCCTGCAATCAGCATCCTTTCGTGTGATCTTTTGTGGCAAACTCTTTGAAATAAAAAGACCCTTTGACATCATTGAAGCGGTTTCAATGATGCCATCGAAAGAAAAAGTTGAAGTCATCTTTATCGGAGACGGAAGGCTTTTGCCTGATTTGAAAAAACTCGCACTGGACCGAAATGTCAAGGCTCATTTCCTGGGTTTCCGGAATCAAAAAGAGCTTCCTATGCTTTATTCTCTGGGAGACGTGCTCGTGCTTCCATCACAGCATGAGCCGTGGGGACTGGTCGTCAATGAGGCCATGACTATGGGAATTCCTGCTATCGTTTCATCAGCTACAGGATGTGGCCCGGACCTGGTTATTAATGATAAAAGCGGGTATATATGTCCGGTGGGAGACATATCATCAATATCCAGGGCTCTTGAGAGGATGGCTTCCTCCAAGGATCTGCTTCAGCGTCTCAAGCAAGGCGCTCTCGAGAAAATCTCCGGATTTAGCATAGACCATACACTGGAAGGTTACCTCCGGGCTATCCATAGTGTATCAAAATGACGGGTTTATTTATTATGACAGAAAAAACCAGCTATAAAAATTATATGATCGCTCTTGTTCATGAAAGATAATCTTTCAATAATAAATGTAATGGAATCTCCCTTCTTTGATCGTCCGACCGGGGCGGCGCGATTGGCCTGCGACCTCTCTTACCAGCAGGTCAAATGGGGATACCGGGTATTCATCGTGGCCATAAAGACCAGTCCGGACCTGCCTGATCAAGAAGAACGAGGCGGAATCACGGTGATGCGCGTTCCGGATACCGCCTATACTCCACCAGACCCTAGAAATCTGCTTGACAAAACCCGCAATACAGGGAATGCAGTTAAAAAGATACTCTCAGAATTTGGACAAGTGGATGTCATCCATTCCCATACGCCAATGCAGGGACTTGGTGCTCTGGCCGCGGTCTCAGGAAAGCCAACCCTGCGAATTCATTCCATTCATTCTCCCTGGTTGATGGAGATGAGGGCTGGAAAGAACTGGGAGGGCAGAGGTAACCTGAGGGGGCGCATCCTGTCTCGTGCGGCATTTGCTGTTGCAAAACAAGTTGAGGCTGGTTGCTTTCGCCGTACGGATTTTCTGACAAGTGACTCAAGATATACGAAGGAAGAAATTATCAAGGAACACGGCCGAAAAGTTAAGAAAAAGCGGTTCGAGGTACTTCCAGGGTGGGTTGATACAAATCGTTTTACACCTGAGGGGCCCCGGACGAACTGGCGAGCTGAACTAGGCCGTTTATCAAGAGGCCCGGTCTTTTTTACAATCAGGGGATTGGGACCCCGGTATGGCCTTGAAATGCTTGTTGATTCTGCAGGGCTGCTAAAAAAAAGTGGGCTGGAATTCGAAGTGGTGATAGGCGGCACTGGCCCGCTCAGGTCCACAATTCTGTCGCAAATCCATGATCTATCACTGGAGGACCGCGTGACATTAATCGGCCAAGTTGAAGATGAAAAGTTGCCAATACTCTATCGCTCTTGCGATGTGTTTGTCCTTCCTACCCTGGCCCTCGAGTGCTTTGGAATTATCATACTCGAAGCACTGGCCAGCGGCAAGCCGGTCATCGCCACTCCGGTAGGCGCCATACCAGAGCTTATGAAACCGATCTTCCCGGAAGGCCTTCTGCCGGAGACATCAGCACAGGCCCTCGCCGATACGATGACGAGATATATCAGGGCGACCGAAAACGGCAGGCAGATGGGAGATCAACCGGATAAATTCAGAGAGTATGTCTGCAACCATTACTCAATAGATGTCGGCACGAACCGCTTTAAAGAATTGTACGAGTCCCCTATAATTACTAAGGGAAGATAGCAATGTGTGGCATTGCAGGCATTGTAGGCGAAGGTGCGATCCGGCATATAGATGCACTGAAACGTATGATCGCGGCTCAGGCACACCGGGGTCCCGATGGCGAAGGGATATATTCTTCCCCATCCGGACTCTGCGTTATGGGACACCGGCGCCTGGCTATCGTGGACCTGTCCGATGCCGCCGCGCAACCCATGCTCACCACGGACAGCCGGTTCGCGCTTGTCTACAACGGCATGTGCTACAACTTTCCTGAATTGAAAGAAGAGCTTACAAGACGCGGCGAGCCCTTCAAGTCCAGAAGCGATACAGAGGTTATCCTCTCTCTGCTCGCCCGAGATGGTGCAAGGGCGCTTGAGCGCCTGAACGCCATGTTTGCCCTGGCGCTGTGGGATGAGAGCAAGCTGGAACTACTTCTGGCACGCGACCGCTTCGGCCAAAAGCCGCTTTACATCGCCCGTTCAGGCAAGCTTGTCATCTTTGCTTCTGAAATAAGGGCGCTCCTGGAATCCGGACTCATTCCGCGCCGGGCGGATACGAAGGGTATCTGCGGCTATCTTTCTTATGGCGCCCTGCAAAAACCTGACACGATCGTGGAAGGGGTGTCAGTTCTTTCGCGCGCAAGTTACGCGACTATAGGACCCGATGGACAGGAGAATTCCGAGGTCTACTGGAGCCCTGAATTAGACAAACAAGAGTATACCCCACAGGAGTTGCGGGAGATTTTCAAGAAGGCTGTGGCAAGACATCTCATCAGCGATGTCCCTGTCGGATTATTTCTCTCCGGAGGTGTTGACTCCTCGTCTATCGCGGCGGCCGCTGTCCGTTCATCAAAGGACAGGGTGAAGACCTTGACCGTCGTATTTCCCGAACAGCCGGAAGAGTCGGAGGCCGACCACGCGCGAAGGATGGCTGACTACGCGCAAACGGAGCACAGCGAGGTCCCGATTGCGGGAGAAGATATTCTGCGACTTATGCCTATGGCGCTGGACGCGATGGACCAGCCCACGGTTGACGGCATAAATACATTTGTCATATCACACGCGGTCCGGCAGGCAGGACTGAAAGTAGCCCTCTCCGGACTTGGCGGCGACGAACTTTTCGGCGGATACCCGTCCTTCCGAGATGTCCCAAGAATGATCCGTTTGAGGCGCCTGTTGGGACCCCTGAGCGCACCCGCGGCCGACTTACTGGGAGACCCAGGGCTGTTCGCCAGAAAAGCGGCGAAACTTGCGGATATGCTCGATGCGCCAGGAGATGTGCTAAGCTCATACCTTGTCCGGAGGAGATTGTTTTCCTCGCGGCAGATCAAGGACCTCATGCCTGCGCTAAAACAAGAGGCCTGGATAAGCGGATTGGCTCCAGAGCGTCTGCGCGAAATTCAGACAATGGTCAAGGACCGCGAAATCCTGGATGCAGTCGGTCTTCTGGAGATGGATGTATACATGGGACAAATGCTTCTCAGGGACTCGGACTTCATGAGTATGGCTCATGGGCTTGAGCTCAGGGTGCCATTCCTGGACGCCCAGTTCGCGGACTGCACTCTTGCCCTTGAGCCCGCGGCGCGCATGCCGCGCAAGATACCCAAGCTCCGCTTTGTACAGGCCATGGGCGATTGGCTCCCGGAAGAGAACACGCGAAGACCTAAAAGAGGCTTTGGCATGCCATTCCATGAATGGATGTTGAAGGAACTGCGTGACGAGGTTGAGGAAGGAATCAATGCACTGGCTAGCGTCGGCGGGCCTGTAGATGGCGATGCCGTCCGCCGGGTGTGGAAAACATTTAGCTCCGAGCCACGCAAACTACACTGGTCCAGGCCCTGGAGTCTGTTCGCCCTAGGCCGTTATCTAGCCTCCCAGCGTTTAAGTATGTAGGTCCAGAGGCAATGTTAATAATCCTGATAGAACAGGTGAAAAGTCTCTGAAACACTGAAAAAGCTGAAAAAGATGTTAAACCATATAGAGGCAAAAACATGAGAGTCATCCAGGTCGTCCCCAGCATTAACATGGAGGCCAGCGGGCCTTCTTATTCCGTGCCTGCGCTCTGCAGGGCATTGAGTGGCCGCGATGTCAAGGTCGCACTGCATGTGCTCGAACCTGCCCCCCTCATGCCAGACCCTGATCTTGAACTGCACACTCATCCCTGGTGGCACATATCCACTAGACTTGGTATCTCTCCAGGCATGATGCAGGTTCTACGGGATGCCGCGGCAAGCGCTGACATCATGCACAACCACAGTCTCTGGATGTTGCCCAATATCTATCCTGCATGGGCAGTGCGCGGAACTCGGTGCCGCCTGGTTACATCGCCGCGTGGAACGCTTTCTTCCCAGGCTTTGCAGAGCTCACGATGGCTTAAGGGTATAATGTGGAAAGCCTGCCAGGGGAAGGCTGTCAAGGACTCGGCATGTCTTCATGCCACCACCGAGAGAGAGTTTAATGACATCCGAAAAGCATCTCTCCGCGCACCGGTGGCTATCATCCCGAATGGCATTGATCTTCCGGAATTAGCGAGTAAAGTGACCGACAAAAGTAAACCCAGGGTTCTGCTTTTTCTGGGACGCATCCATCCTATAAAAGGCATAGACTACCTGCTGGGCGCATGGCGCAATGTCCAGGATCAGTTCCCGGATTGGGAACTACATGTGGTCGGCCCGGATAACATCGGTTACCTGAACAAGATGCTGAAACTGTCGCACTCGCTTGGCACCGAGCGTATCCTTTTCCCCGGACCAGCCTATGGTGCTAAAAAATCAGGGGTCTACCAGCAGGCTGACCTGTTCGTCCTGCCCACCAACACAGAAAATTTCGCCATGACAGTCGCCGAGAGTCTGGCGCATGGCGTTCCAGCCATTGTTTCAAAGGGAGCGCCGTGGCCGGGCCTGGAAGAAAACAACTGCGGATGGTGGATTGACATCGGAGAGGGGCCTCTGACGGAATGTCTCCGCACTGTTCTAAAAATACCCTCCGAAAAGCTCAAGGCTTATGGAGCGCGCGGGCGTGAGTGGATGGAGCGGGAATTCTCCTGGTCACAGGTGGGCCAAAAGATGCATGAGACCTACCTCTGGGTGCTGGGCGGCGGCGCGCCCCCGGCCTGGATAAGAACAGAATTCTGATCTTCAGGGAATGAATGAATTCATGAGAATTTCATATAGTTTCAAGGTGCCCCGGATCAACTGACATTTTTCAAAGGGAAAGAATGCGCATCATTCATGTATCAGAGAAGATCAATGAGATAGCCGGCGGAACCTCAGTTTACATATCTCAGTTGGCCGGGGCAACCGCGGATGCAGGCTGTGGCCCTGTAGAGATCGTCGCCTTTGACCTGCCACATCTGGGAAAGCCGGTAAAGACGGCGCCTAATGTAACCCTTCGACTCTTGAAACCCCCTCGTCCATATCTATATGGAAAAAGCAAGGAATTTTCTGAATGCCTAAAAGACCTGGCCGCTGATCCTGCGGCGATCTTCCATGTGCATAATATGTGGCGCCTGCCGCTGGTGGAGGCCTGCAGAATGGCCACCCGCAATGGCAGGCCCTGCATTATCTCGCCGCATGGCGCGCTTGAACCATATGCTCTTTCAAACAAGGTTCTGCGCAAGAAAATCGCATGGCGGCTTGTCGAACACCGCAGGTTAAGCCGGGCCAGGGTAGTGCACGCCACATCGGTAAAGGAAGCAAAGAATCTTGCGGCGATGATCCCCGGAACACCCATCGCCGCAGTCCCGGTTGGTATAGAATTGCCGGAATTGCCTGAATTAAAACCTGCTCGTGAACACAAAACCGCGCTCTTCCTGTCTCTGATAGTGCCCAATAAAGGCTTACTGACTCTTTTGGAGGCCTGGTCAATATTGCGGCCTGAAGGCTGGGACCTAACAGTAGCTGGTCCTGATCCGAAAGGTCATCTCGCCCAATGCCAGCGTGCTGTCAAGGATTATGGCCTTGAAGACCGCGTGTCATTTGCCGGTCCGGCATTTGATGACAAAAAATGGGAGATGTATAAAAGCGCAGACCTCTTTGTCCTGCCCACTCTCAGCGAGAATTTCGGCATCGCGATTGCCGAGGCCTTGGCATGTGCCGTTCCCGTGATCACAACACGCGGCGCGCCCTGGGAAGAACTGCTTACCCATCAGTGCGGATGGAGAGTTGAATTCGGCGTGGAACCTTTAGTCCAGGCACTGAGAGAGGCTTTTGAACTTGATTCCGGGTTGAGGGAGATGGGCTTGAGGGGAAGGGCGCTCATCCAAGAAAAATACGCATGGCCAAGCATCGCACAAAAGATGATCGAGGTGTATAAATGGGCGGCCGGAGGCGGACAAAGACCATCCTGTATCATATCCGGGTGAAGGGATGACCGAAGAGGGACTACATTTGAAAATTTGCCCCGCCTGCCAGAGTCCCGCGGTTCGGGACTGGTTTATTAAATCTAATTCGGACGGAAAATATAAATTATGTTACTGCAAACAATGCGGGACTGCCTTCGTAAATCCAAGGCCCGCCATTAAACAGATTGAGGCTTTTTATAATGCGAATTCTTACCGCGCAAAAGCCACACAGACAGCGCAGGAGAGGCTAGAGAAAATTATGGAAGAAGAGAGGGCATATCCCAATTCCACGCTGGATGCAGTGAGGCTCGTGGAAAATTGCAAGCGGCTTTCAAAAGGAACCCGATTCCTTGATGCCGGCGCAGGATATGGTTTCTTCTCAAGGCAGGCCCTGGAAAACGGTTTTGATGTATACGCCCTGGAGCCAGCCTCTACCTGCAGGGAAGTATTTAATTTAATGAATGGCTTTGAACCTGACAGGTCAATGCTGAACCAGGAATTTGCCCTGCGCCACCGCTCTGATTTTGATGTGGTGCTGATGAGCCAGGTTCTGGAACATGTGTTGGACCTGGATGAATGTCTGGTCGCACTGCGCATCCTGTTGAAAGACGGTGGAATAGCCGCGATAGCCGTGCCTCACTTTCGCTCACTGGTCTCTTTAATTCAAGGCAAACGCGACATGTTCATCAACCCGCCGGAGCATCTGAACTATTTTACGACTCGCGGACTGGAAAACTTGTTCCACAGACACGGATTCAGGACTATCCACATTGAGACAATTAGCAGGTTTAACCCCGAACGCTTAGGAAAAAAAATCCCGGCAAGGCTACTTCGAAAAACCGCGCTGTTCTTGCTGTCTACTGTCCTGAACACGGCTGACATGCTTGATAAAGGAATGTATTTAACATTATATTTTCAGAAAGAACAAAGTGATGTCCTGCCAGTTAAAGCAGGTAATAAGTGAGATCAGGAATGCCTGAAAAAACTGACAAGATGCCGATTGCTGTCATCATCCTTACTTTCAACGAGGAGGCAAACATCGAGGCCGCGCTTGATTCAGTCGAGGGATGGGCAAGTGAGGTCTTTGTCGTTGATTCATACAGCACGGATCGCACTGTAGATATAGCCCTGGCCCACGCGAAGGAAGGCGTGAAGGTTATCCAGCATGCCTTCGAAAACTACTCCGCACAGTGGAACTGGGCACTGAAATGCCTGCCTGTCACCCAACCCTGGATTTTCAAACTGGACGCGGATGAACGCGCCACCGAGGCCTTTCGGAACGAGGTAGGCAAAAGAATAACGGACCCTGATAATAAAGAGACTGCCTTCATCGTGCATTGGCGACTGATATTCATGGGCCGCAGGCTTCGCTTTGGAGGCTGGTATCCCAATGGCACCATCCGCATCTGGCGCAAGGGTCAAGCATACTTTCAACAGCGCGAGACCGCTGAGCACATTGTTGCTCGTGGAAAAATAAGCGAGATCAAAAACCCCATTGACCACCATGATAAAAAAAGCCTTGGATACTGGATCGAACGGCACAACCGCTACTCCTCAATGGAGGCCCGGGAAATTATCACGGGCAATATCACGGGAGAAATCGAGCCGCGCTTCTTCGGCCGTCACCATGAGCGGCGCATGTGGCTGAGAAGGGTCTATTTCAGAGCGCCCTTCAGGGCCTTATTCTACTTCCTTTACAGGTTTGTCTTCCGATTGGGCTTTCTTGACGGGGCTCAAGGTTTTAGAATCGCATTCCTGCATGCGGCTTTCTTCTACTGGATAGACCTGAAGATACAAGAGTATCGCAAGACAGGCGTCTTACCGGAGGTCATCTGGCCCGAGCGCGGCAGACCTTATCCCGAAGTGGCAAACTCTCCCCTCCAAAAACATGTTGAATCCTTGAGCACTGATAATCATGAATGATGCCATTGAATTCCACGAGCAGTGGGCGACCAGATGGGAAAACAAATACCGGAGGTTTTCATTTGTGGCCCGGGAGAAAATTCTGAGGAGTTGCCTGAAAGGGGTTGAACTGAATTCCAAGAGATGGCTGGATGCAGGATGCGGCACAGGCACACTGTCCCGCTTGCTGGCACATCGCGGCTGTATCGTGCACTGCGTGGATGCGGCTCCGACCATGATCAAGATAGCCGCCAAAGAAGCCACTAAAGACCCCCATGGAAAAAATATGTCATTTCAATGCGTGAAAACTATTGAGCACCTATCTTATGACAATGAATCCTTCGACGGCATCCTGTGCTCCAGCGTTCTGGAATACCTTGACAATCCCGATCTCTGCCTGGCCGAGTTTGCGCGAATCCTCAAGCCAAGCGGAATACTCCTGGTATCGGTTCCCAACCGATACTCCATTGTCCGCCGAGGTCTATGTGGCATACTTCGTCTAACCGGTGTACTTGGAAAACCATGGCCCGGTTATTTGCAATATTCCAGGAATGAGTACACGCCAGCGGAATTCAAAAGCAAGCTTGAGGCAAATGGTTTTATTATCATCAAGTCCATCCATTTTGGATACCCTTCTCCCATGTGGCTTCATCGAATCAAGTGGATCGGCTCGCTGATTATGTTCGTCGCATTCAAGAAAGGATAAACCGATGCAACAGGTCATCCAGAATGTCCGCAATGGCAAGCTGACAGTGGCGACAGTGCCTGACCCTGTTGTGAGCCCGGGACATGTCCTGATTGCCAATGTCTGCTCCGTGATCTCTGCCGGGACCGAGAAATCCACCATTGAACTGGCCCGGAAATCACTTATCGGCAAGGCTCGCGAGCGGCCTGATCAGGTGAAACGCGTGCTTGCGAAACTCAAGAACGAGGGCTTCTTCAACACCCTCAGGCAGGTTATTGAGAGGCTTGATGAGCCCATGACCATGGGATACTCATCCTCCGGAGTGGTCCTCGCCTGCGGCTCGGGTGTGCAGGAATTCAAGCCCGGAGACCGCGTGGCTTCAAACGGCCCGCACGCAGGCGTGGTATCCGTGCCAAGGCATCTGTGCGCCCGCATCCCGGATGATGTGCCGTATGATAAGGCCGCTTTCACGGTGCTTTGTGCCATTGCGCTTCAAGGGGTGCGGCTGTCTCGTATCGGGCTTTCCGACACGGCCTTTGTTATCGGGCTGGGCCTGGTCGGCCAGATGACCGTGGCCACACTCAAGGCTCAAGGATCATCAGTCATTGGCACTGACCTGAATTCATCCAGGTGTGACCTGGCTTGCAAAATGGGCGCGGATATAGCACGCCCCGGTATCGGGGCTCCGGATGTGGATGCCTTCACGCATGGTATCGGAGCGGACGCTGTCCTGATCACGGCCTCCACGAGCTCAAGTGAACCTGTTGAGCTGGCAGGAGAGGCGGTGCGGCAGAAAGGACGCGTGGTCGTGGTGGGAGCGGTCGGCATGAACATACCCCGTCGGCCATATTACTTCAAGGAGGCGGAACTGGTTGTGTCCTGCTCCTATGGCCCCGGCCGATACGATCCGGGCTACGAAGAGGGGGGCAAGGACTATCCCGCGGCCTATGTCCGCTGGACCGAACAAAGAAACATGCAGGCAGTGCTTGACCTGATGAGTTCCGGCCAGCTTGACCCGTCCCCCTTAATCTCCCACCGCTTCAAGATCGAGAACGCGGAACATGCATATAAACTGGTTGAGACCAGCACCGAGCCATACCTCGGGATAATTCTGGAATACCCGGAGCCTGATTCCGCCTCCCACGCGCCCCGGCTGGACTTGAAAGCTCTACCGCCACAAGATGTGATCGGAGTGGGCTGTCTGGGTGCTGGCAATTTTGCGCGCACAACTCTCCTGCCAGCCTTGCACAAACAAAAACTCCTGCACCCGCGCATCCTGTGCTCCGCTGGGGGGCTGTCTGCCGCGCACAGCGGAAAAAAACTGGGCTTCGATGCGGTGACAGCGGATGAGGATGAGGTCTTTTCTGACCCGAAGGTAAATGTCGTATTTATAATTACGCGCCATGATCAACACGCGCGTCAGGTACTCAAAGGCATACGCGCTGGCAAGCATGTCTTTGTGGAGAAGCCGCTGGCGCTGAAGATAGAGAAGATCGCGGAGATCGAAGCCGCGCTTCTGGCCGCACAAAATACCGCTCCTCTCTTGATGGTCGGCTTCAATCGCCGCTTCTCGCCCGCGGCCAGGGTAGTGAAGGAATTCTTTAAAGATGTAGGCGAACCCTTGACACTTTCAATCCGCTTCAACGCGGGAGAGATTCCCCCGGATCACTGGACACAGGATGAACTGGAAGGAGGCGGTCGGATAATAGGCGAGGCCTGCCATGCAATTGATCTTGCGACCTTTCTTGTCGGCTCTCCCCCGGTTCGCGTGTTCGCGGAGTCTATCGGCGGCTTGGAGGCTCCCCGGATCACTGACGATCAGTGCTTCATTACCCTGCGACACGCGGACGGCTCCATCTCCAGCGTGGCCTACCTGGCCGGGGGCGACAAGGCATTCCCCAAAGAGCGTGTTGAATTATTCGGCGGAGGCCATGTCGCGATTATTGACGACTTTCGCAAAGTCATAACCAGCGTGGCCGGCAAGATGAAAAAGACCGGCGTCTGGCAACAGGACAAAGGGCACCGATCGGAAATCTCTGTGTTCGCGAACGTGCTGGCAGAGGGCGGGAATTCTCCCATTCCGTGGGAAGAGTTGCGAGCGGTATCCCTGGCCTCTATTCTCGCAGTAAGAAGCATCCGGGAGGGCGTGCCGGTAGAGATTCCACAGGTAAAAGACACAAGTTTTTCGGACAACTCAAAAAAGGGGGGTTCTCAAGATGAGCGTTGAATGGTGGGAATCTCGTCTCTATAAAACTCCTGAATCCCGTAACCCTGTAATGCAGTTTTGTAACGAGCTGTATAAATATGTTGATGAATCCAGTTCTGTGCTGGATGTGGGTGCAGGCACTGGAGAATATCGCGACTATCAACTCCGGGGCAGGTGCAAAGAGATTGTCGGCGTGGACATTGATCCGCGTGTGATGAAAAATCCTCTGCTCGACCGCGGCGAAGTGGCAGATGTCAGGAGATTGCCTTTTTCCGACAATACCTTTGATCTCGCTTTCTCGATCTATGTCCTGGAGCATCTTGAGGACCCCCTGTCTTTTGTAAAGGAAATCTACAGGGTGCTAAAGCCGGGCGGGCACTTCCTCGCGCTGACCCCTAACCTCTTTCACTATGTATCAATAATAGCCTGGCTGACGCCGACCTCTTTTCACAGGTGGCACAACAAAATACGCGACTGGGGGCACGTGGATAACTTTCCCACATTCTACCGGCTGAACACGAGGCGGAAACTTGTAAAACAGTTCAATGATGCCCCGTTTAAAACCGTGTCCATTCACACCATCGAGGTAAAGCCACACTACTTGACATTCAGCACGCCCACTTTTCTCATCGGTGCCGCGTATGAGCGGCTGGTCAACTCATCAGACATTTTCTCTGCATTACGGGTAAACATCATCTGCACCTTCAGGAAGATTTGAGATGTAATTGACATCCCATGAAACTCGGCAACATTCCCACACTCCTTCGAACTCTCCGACATCTGCGATTGTCCCAGATTTTATGGCGCATGCGATACCTGATCGAGCACAGGTTCCAGCCAGCGGCCCTTCCATCGCCGCCGCTGTTGTTTAGCGGAACATCGAATTCCGCAATTCGTGCCCCTGGCTTTCCTTCCATCCCGCTCTTTCACAGGCCCGGACCGGTTGGAGCCGAGGCAGTGGAGATGTTGGCCCGCGGGGAGTTTGAGCATCTCAACCGCGGTTTCAAAATAGGTCGCACAGAATCGAATTGGCAGATGGGCCCGCAGTCCGCGAACCGCCTCTGGACAAATACCCTCCATTACCATTACTGGGCCTATGACCTTGCAGAAGCGGTCCAGAGGCAGGACGAGATGTCCGAGCTGGCCGCAGACCTTCTAAAAGGGTATGTATCGGATTGGATCGAAACCTGCGATCTCAGGGCGCCTGGAGCGCGGGACCTTGCGTGGAATTCCTTTGCAGTCGCAACGCGTCTCGGCTGGTGGATTCGCACCTTCCTCGCTCTGGGCCCGGAACGCCTGTCCGAAGGATCCGGAGAAAGCTCATGGCCGGAGTTTGAAGAAATATTCTTGCGCAGTTTGTGGCAACAGGCCGCGTACTTGTACGACCATCTTGAATGGGACCTGCGCGGCAATCACCTTCTACGCGATGCAGTGGGCCTAGCCTGGGCCGGCCGCTTCTTTCGCGGCGCTGAAGCTGAAAAGTGGTTGAAAAAGGCCACTGAACTTGCGGCCGGGCAGATCAAGGAGCAGGTTTTGCCTGATGGAGGCCACTTTGAGAGAAGCCCGATGTACCATATTCATATCATGGAGGATGTTCTCTCACTTGCTATGCTTCTTGAAGATAAAGCCGTCTCAACAAATGTGCGCGATACCTGGTCAAAGATGGCGGAGTACCTGGCCTGGATGCGCCATCCGGATGGTCGAATCCCGCTTTTCAATGACGCGGCATTAGATGCGGTTTGCAATCCCGCGGATATGCTGGCCTTCGGCGAGCGGATCGGGGTATGGGTTGATGCGAGGCCGCGTTTCGGAGGCCGATACTTTGCCGACACAGGTATGATCGTATGGCATGGAAATCCGTGGACTCTTTTCTTCGATGTAGGGCATGTGGGCCCGGATTATCAGCCCGGACATGCGCATG
>CAZOMR010000003.1:0-14713 GCA_964580655.1 uncultured bacterium | reverse complement strand
CGGACACGCTTTCTATCGAGTGCTCCTTCAAGGATCAGCGGCTCTTTGTGGACCCCGGCACGCACAGTTATGACAATAACGACCGGCGCGGCTACGACCGGTCCACACAGGCTCACAACACGGTCTGCATAGACCGCAAGAATTCCAGCGAAGTATGGCACATCTTCCGCGTCGGCCGCCGCGCCCGCCCGCTCGGGGTGAGCGCTGATTTTTCCGGAGAAAACTTGACAGCCTCCGGGTCCCATGACGGATACGACCACCTTTCCGGCAGGCCCCGGCATCTGCGAACCATCACGGTGAATGACCGCGGCTCGCTCGCCATCACGGACCTGGTCCGGGGAAAGGGAATTCACCTGGTCCAGGGAGGCCTGCTGATAGCTCCGGAGTGGAAGGCTTCTGCTCGGCCCGGGGGCTGGGAATTAAGGAGCGGTTCCAGTCTCCTCCGGGTAAGCGTGAATGGCCCGGATAATATGCGTCTATCTTCCGAGCCGCGACCGTATCACCCTAAATATGGTCTTGAAATTGAAGCCACGCGCCTTGCCTTTCGTGTCGAGACTTCCATTCCGGTCAAAGTCCGGACCGTGATCGAGGCTGATTAGTGCGGATATTATATGTCTCACAATACTTTCCGCCGGAGATGGGCGCACCAGCCGCGCGTGTGCACGAGCTGTCCCGCGAGTGGGTGCGGCTCGGTCACAAGGTTACAGTGCTTACCGGCTTCGCGCACCATCCGGTGGGTGTCAAGGCCAGGCAGGACCGCTTTAAGCTGACCCGGCGGGAGACAAAGGACGGCATTGATGTGATCCGCGTCTATGTCTATGCCACGGCGAATAAAGGGACTGCCAGGCGAATGCTGTCCTACTTTTCGTTTATGTTGTCAGCGAGCCTGATCGGCTGTTTGCGAGCCGGCCGGCCTGACATCATCATTGCGACATCGCCTCATTTGCTGTGCGGGTTTGTAGGTTACCTCCTGGCTAAAGCTATGCGGGTTCCATTCGTGTTCGAGGTGCGGGACCTGTGGCCGGAATCAATCCTGGCCATAGATGCAATGCAAGATAACATCATCATAAGTGGTCTGCGGGGTCTGGCGAATTTTTTATACAATCACTGCGACCGCATAGTAACGGTGGGAGAAGGGTATCTACGGAGCATCAAATCACTATACGGAATTTCAGAAGGCAAGATGAGTATCATTCATAACGGCATTGACACCGAACTCTTCCTGCCTGGTCCGAAGGCCAACGAGGTGCGCCGTGAGTTCGGCTGGCAAGATAAATTTGTCCTGCTTTACATCGGCACTCATGGCATGGCCCACGGGTTGAGTAGTGTGCTTGAAGTTGCCGGAGAACTGCGGGATGAAAAGAGGCTTCTTTTTGTCTTTGTCGGAGAAGGCGCTGAGAAGGATAATCTCAAGGAGCTTGCGGCTCGCCTGCAACTTGAGAATGTCCAGTTTATCGG
This sequence comes from uncultured bacterium, assembly GCA_964580655.1. Lineage (GTDB taxonomy): Bacteria > RBG-13-61-14 > RBG-13-61-14 > RBG-13-61-14 > CAZOMR01 > CAZOMR01. The sequence goes on along the minus strand of CAZOMR010000003.1, from coordinate 13,255 downwards.
CCAGCAGGCCAAGGACCGCGTGCCCCTGTTTTATGCCGGGTGCGATCTTGGCGTGGTAACTTTACGCGACAGCCCTCGTTTCCAGGAGGTACTGCCGTCCAAGATATTCGAGTATCTTGGCATGGAGCGCCCGATCCTGTTAGCCGTTGGTGGCGAGGCGCGCAGGCTGGTGGAATCAGCAGGTGCGGGAGAGTATGTTCCTCCAGAGAATGTATCCGCGATGGTTTCTGCGATCCGGCGTCTTTCGCGAGACAGCAAGGGATTAGAGGACATGGGTAAAAGTGGCAGACAATATGTGCTCAAGCACTATGACCGCCGTGTCTTGGCTGAAAGGTATCTTGACATCCTGAACGCTATATGTAGTGGAGATAAAACAGTGTTCGCAAAAAGCTGAGAAGGCCTTAGTCGCTTGCACAGATATTAAAAATATAAAATAGAATCTTCTTTGCGTTCTTTGCGTCTTCGCGGTGAAATAAAAGAGAAACAATAGAGAGAGGGCGGAAAATTGGCTGAAGTGTGCGTGCTTGGTCTTGGCTATATTGGCCTTCCGACCGCGAGTCTGCTTGCTAACGCGGGCTTTCGCGTGCTTGGCGTGGACATAGATCATGCCATTGTGGAGGCCCTGCGGTCCGGCAGGACGCGAATGGAGGAATCCGGGCTTGCCACACTGGTCTCCGCGGCTGTTCAAAGCGGAAATCTTGTGGCCTCGAGAGACCCTGAGCCTTCGGATACCTTCATCATCTGTGTTCAGACCCCGCTTACAGAAGAAAAGAAAGTTGACCTGAGCGCGGTCGAGGCCGCAGTGCGGGCAATAATTCCGCATCTGAGGCCCGGCAATCTGGTCATTCTTGAATCCACCTCGCCGGTGGGAACGACGCGGAATGTGGTGGGCCGCATACTGAAGGAATCAGGCCTGGACCCTGGCCGTGACTTTGACTTATGCTATTGTCCCGAGCGTGTTCTTCCGGGCAACACATTGAGCGAGCTTGTGAACAATGATCGGATCATCGGCGGTTATACGGCGAAGTCCGCAGAACGCGCGAGTGCCATTTATGAGCGCCTGTGCCAGGGAAAGATATTGCTCACGGATGACAGGACCGCAGAGATGTGCAAGTTGATGGAAAACATCTACCGGGATGTGAACATCGCTCTGGCCAATGTATTCGCCAGGATCAGCGAGGAGTCCGGCGTTGATGTATGGAAAGCGATTGAGTATGCCAACCATCATCCGCGCGTGAATATCCTGAAGCCCGGTCCGGGTGTTGGGGGGCATTGCATTCCTGTAGACCCGTGGTTCCTGGTTGAAGCCTACCCGGAACACACATCCTTGCTTCGCCGTGCCCGTGAGGTGAATGAGGGTCAAAGCAAGAGGATACTCAACCGGATGATGAATACTGGACAACTGGGGCCCGGTGATAAACTAGCCATACTCGGTGCCGCATACAAGGCCGATATTGACGATCCGAGAGAAAGTCCGGCATTGCTGATAGCGAATCTGGCAGTTAAAAAGGGCATCAAGGTGCACATACACGATCCCCTGGTAAAGCCTGGAGCGCATCATGGATTCGAGATCAGCAACGACCTGGCCGCATGTCTGGAAAACGCGGCCGCGGCCGCGCTGATGACTGAACACCGGGCTTACCGCGATCTATCGGCCGAGATATTATCCGAGCACATGACCGGGCGACTTATATTTGATTCCCGAAACTGGCTTGACCATAATTCACTGCGTCATGCGGGTTTTACCGTCATTGTTACCGGCACCGCAGAGTTAAAATTCATGTGAAGACCTGACCCCACTCCCCTCCTAAACCTTCCTCTCCAATTCCCCTGCATCCAGGCTTCTTAAAGACCCGTCCTCAGATAGGCCGGCCGAAGGCTTGAGATCGGAGGACATCTCTCTTAGGCGCACGGCGCCGGCATCTACCAGGCGCGAGAGATGGAACAAGTATTCATTACTCATATCTTCGGCCTGCCCTGTGGCTTTGTAGAGAACGCGAACTTTCAACTCTCCTTCCCCGCCAAAGAGGAACTCCTCTTTAGCGCGCGCGGTTTTATCGAGATCACTTTCGAACTCCGCCTGCTCGTTGTTGACCCATACATGGCGCTGATTCTGACCTTCCGGGATCAGAGTCGGGTCCAGCTCGACCTGCAGAGACAGCATATGAAACTCAGCGCAGGCCTGCTCTAACAGGGCATAGACCTGCTGAATGGTCTCAGCCACGGAGAGCTTGGCGACCAGCATCTTGGTCAGGTAATGGGAGGCCAGGAATCTGGCTCTGGTTTCCTTTATATCCTTGGGCTGGAAAAGCCTGAAGAGGCCCAGGAAGTTCAGGCCCAGAGCCGCCATTGCGGTTACGACTATAAGCGACATCAGAGCCGCAAAAGAGCTTTGCGCCACTATCGCGAGAGCCAGGATACTCAGAGCCGCGCAGAAGACGTAGATCACCATTGCGGCCCTGCTGTGGCCAAGGCCCCTTGCCAGCAGACGGTGGTGAATGTGCCCGCGATCGGGAGTGAACATGGACTTGCCATGGAGTCCTCTCCGGGCCATGGCAAGAAGGGTATCAATGACCGGGTAACCCAAAATTATCACTGCCACCAGGAGAGATGCCGCCACATGGCTCTTACTGCTTGCCATGACCGAGGTTGCGGCCAGCGTCATACCAAGGAATAGACTGCCCGTATCGCCCAGGAATATCTTTGCCGGAGTGAAGTTGTAACGAAGGAATCCCAGGCATGCGCCGGCCATGGCGAGCATTACAAGAGCCAGGAATTCCTTGCCGCCCATGATGGCAAGTACCGATGTGGTCAGCGCGACAAAGAAAGCCACGCCTGTTGCGAGCCCGTCTATTCCATCAACCAGGTTCAGGGCATTGGTAATACCCACTATCCAAATGATGGTCAGGGGTATACCCCAGATGCCCAGGTCAACCCTGCCAATTCCGGGGATGTTTATATTGTCGAAATGAGCGACGAACATGGTAAAAAGGACTGCCAGCGGGACTTGAACCAGGAGCTTTTTTATGACACTTAGACCTCGAAGATCATCCAGAATGCCGGACAACATCACTGCCGCACCAGCCATTGCCACGACTGCAAACTGCGGCCACTTCCCGCCCACCCGCGCGGTTACATCATTGTCCCAGAAGCTCAAGGCCAGAATCGGCAACCACATGCCAAGGTAAATAGCCAGGCCTCCCATCAGCGGCGTGGCCTGCGAGTGGATCTTGCGGTGATTCGGCCTGTCAATGGCTCCCAGGCGCCGGGCCAACCGGCTGACGAGTGGCGTAATCAGATACACCACAAGTAGAGGGGCAAGAAAGCAGGCAACATAGGTCTTGTTTGAAAGCAGAAAATCCACGACTGCCGTCCTATGATCCTCTGATCCGATCTAAAGAGAATGAAGCCGCAGACTCCGGCGATCCTGACACGAGCTTCGCTACGATGTCCACGCTCGATGTCCATACCGCACCGGTGAATAAGGCCATGATTTTCCCGGGTATGCTTTCTCGCTGTAACTCAAGCGGATACCGCGAACACACCTACCCTTCCTTTCGAACCACAATCTTTATACACTATTTGCAAATGCATTGCAAGCCTCCGGCCTCCGGAAGGAAAAATTTCTCAAAAATTTCTTTCAGCCCTTGATATTTCCGAAAATATGAATAAAATGTTTCTGGCTGGCGGGAAATCCAGTGAAATGAGGGAACCTTTTAAAATTTTCAGTGTCATGGACATACAGGGCAATGATCGAGGTTGAAAGACTTACCAGGCGATTCGGCCATATCAATGCGGTTGATGACATCAGCTTCAGTGTGAAGAAGGGCGAGGTCGTGGGATTCCTCGGTCCCAACGGCGCGGGAAAGACCACCACCTTGCGAGTCCTCACTTGCTTTCTACCTGCGGACGAAGGCACTGCCAGGATCGCGGGATTTGATGTCCTCACCGATTCCTTCCAGGTCAAACAAAAAACAGGATACCTCCCTGAAAACGCACCCCTCTACCTGGACATGGAAGTAACCGAATTCCTGGACTATGTGGCAAGACTGCGCGGAATTGATTCTGGTACAAGGAAGGCGAGCATCGAGAAGATGATAGAGGTCTGCGGGCTCAGACCGGTGCTCAAGATGGACATAGGAGAGCTCTCCAAGGGATTCCGCCAGCGTGTTGGCCTGGCCCAGGCCATGATCCATGATCCGGAGATACTTCTGCTTGATGAGCCGACCTCAGGGCTTGATCCCAACCAGATCATCGGAATCCGGAGCCTGATCAAGGAACTGGGAAAGGAAAAGACCGTGATCTTTTCCACTCACATCCTTTCCGAGGTTGAGGCCACTTGCGGACGGGTGATTATCATTGACAATGGCAGGATCGTGGCAGATGACTCCATGGAGGAAATTGGAAAGAGGGCCAAGGCCGGGGAGGCCCACCGGATCAGGATCAGGGGAAAGAGAAAGGATATTGAAGACAAATTCCGCGGGCTTTCAGCGGTGAAGGAATTTATTCATAAAGGCGAGGACGCGGGAATTCATCAGTTTGAACTCTTCAGCCAGCACGGAGAGGACCTCTGTGAAGACCTTTTTCACCTGGCGGCCCGCTCAGGCTTCAGCCTCGCGGAATTATACCGCGAGAAGACAACTTTAGAGCATATCTTCACTCAACTCACTAAAGGGGAATAGAATTAGGGCATGGCAAGAATATCAGCCATTTTTACAAGAGAGTTCAAGGGCTATTTTAATTCCCTGATGGCCTACTTCTTCATAGTCGTGTTCCTCAGTGTGGTAAATTTCATCTTCATCTGGTTCATACTCCTTCCGAGCGGGCAGGCCCGAATGCAGGAATACTTTGAATTCTTCATTTACGGACTCTGGATATTTGTTCCCGCTATCACCATGAGGGTCTGGGCAGAGGAGAAGAAACTCGGAACACTTGAACTGTTGTTCACCATGCCGGTCAAGGATTACGAGGCTGTCCTGGGCAAGTATCTTGCCGCTCTGTGTTTCCTGGCATTTGTTCTCCTGTTGAGCCTGACCGTTCCCCTGAGCGTGGCCCTTCTGGGCGACCCGGACCCCGGGCCCATCATCGGCGGGTATGTCGGCCTTTTTCTACTGGGCGCCGCTTTCATCGCCATCGGCACTGCCATCTCAAGCATGACAGAGAACCAGTTTATCGCTTTCCTGCTTACCGTGCTCGTGTGTGTGGCCCTGCTTTCAATCGAGGAATTGTTCACCATGCTCCCCTTGCCAGGGGTTATCGCCTTCCTGGTACAGTTCCTTGATGCAGGCCGACACTTTGACTCCATAGGCCGAGGGGTCATTGACTCCCGCGATGTCATCTTTTATCTCTGCCTCATTGCCTTCTTTCTCTTTTTGAACATCCGGTCTGTTGAAAGCCGAAAATGGTCGTGATGCAATTGAGGATAAAATGAAAACGCGAACTGTATATCGAACCAATTCCCTGGCACTGCTCATCATCCTCCTCGGGCTGATGGGCGTGATTAATTATTTCTCTTATAAGCTCTTCAGCCGGCTCGACCTTACCGAGAACAAGGTCTATACCATCTCATCATCCACAAAGGAGATACTCGCCGGGCTAAAGGACCCGCTCATCATCACCGCCTACTTCAGCAGAAATCTTCCCGCTCCTCTTAACCACAGTGCCCGCGAGGTGCTTAACATCCTTGAAGAATACCGCATCTACGGCAAGGGACTTGTAACCCTGAAAAGAATTGACCCGTCCGGAGACCCGGAGCTTGAGCAGGAACTCAGGGAGCGCGGCATATACGATGTGCCTTTCCAGATTCGCGGTGCTGACGAGTTCGGCATCAGAAAAGGCTACATCAGCATGGAGGTCCAATACCTTGACGAACGCAAGGTCTTCCTGAATGCCATCAACATACACGACCTGGAATACACCCTGACCACCACCGTGCTGAAGCTATCCTCCGGAAAATCCGAAGGCTCCGGGGGAGTGGCAAAAATCGGATTCCTTGCCGGTCATAATGAAAAAGAACCTTACCAGGATCTCAGCCAGCTCCGCGAGGCCATAGAAAAGCAATATGAGATAACAACCGTTGAGACCAGCTCCGGAAAGGCCGTGCCCCTGGATGTGGCCGCACTTCTCGTGGTCGGACCGGACCGCCTTGCTGAAAGGGATAAATACGAACTCGATCAATACCTCATGCGCGGCGGAAAATTGATGTTCCTCATTGACGGCGTCAATGTCTCCGAGCAGATGATGTTCGCATTCCCCAGCAGTGACGGCCTCGATGACATGCTCAAGCACTACGGCATCAAGCGCAATCATGACCTGGTCATGGATGTGTCATGCGAACGCGTGGCCATGAAGCAGGGCGGCTGGCAGATCATCCAGGAGTATCCCCTCTGGGTCAAAGTCAATATCCCCTCTTTGAAGATGCTCGGAACAGCCGTAGATCACCCCATTGTAAACCAGCTTGATTCCGTCTCTCTTCCATGGTGCTCGTCCCTCAAGTACGCTGGAAGCACCGGAGATGTAAAGGTAGCGGAACTGCTCCGCACCACTAACAAGTCCTGGATACAGACAGGCCAGTTCCGACTCCGGCCTGATGAAATTCCTCCACCGTTGCCCATCCAGGACATGGGAGAAGACACCCGCGACCTGGCTATCCTGCTCTCTGGAACCTTCACGAGCTTCTACGAGGGAAAGGATGTTCCACCGATCAAGGCGGAAGATAAAGACGAAGAAGAGACGGGGATGCCCCCTGAGCGACTTGATAAAAGCACTGAGACCTCGATACTCGTCGTGGGAAACTCACGCTTTGTCATAAATAATTACCTGAATCTCGGTAACTCAAACGACACCTTTATACTCAATGCCCTGGACTGGATGATCCTGGGTGGAAAGCTGATCGGAATCCGCTCACGACAGAGCACGGACAGGCCTTTCCCAGAGGAAACATCTTATGCAAAAATATTAGCCGCCGGCATCATCGGGTCTTTTGCCGCGCCGCTCTTGCTAGTCGTATTCGGAATTTCGCGATTTGTACTCAAACGCCGCAGGAAAAAACTCTATGCCCAGGCATTGAAAATCCAGGGAGAATAAATATGAAGCCCCGGCAAACACTGATCCTGGGAATAGTAGTTGCACTGCTTATAATCGGGATACTCTCTTATCATAAGCTCTACATTCCTTATAAGGAAAAATCCGAACAAGTCCAGGCATTCCCGGAATTCTCCCCGGATATGGCCGCAAGAATAGAGATATGCCGCGGAGAGTATAAGGCCGAGCTGGTCAAAAGAGACGGCCAGTGGATCGTCGCCACTGAAGGCGACTATCCTGCTGACGAGGAGGGCATTAACGAAGGCCTGGACATGGTGAAGGGACTTCCTGCCACGGAGCTTATCTCACGGAATCCAGAACAGAGGGATCGCTTTGAACTCACCGATGAGAAGGGGGTTCGTGTCAAAATTTTATCAAGTGATTCCAGGCCTATCGCGGAATTCCTCATTGGAAAACAAGGTAGCGCATATAATAGCTACTATTTCCGCAAGGCTGGAGAGGACAACATCTACCTTGCCTACGAGGACCTGCTCGACACCTTCAATCGCGAACACGACACTTGGAGAGACAGAAGCATCTTTGACTTTGAAAAAGAAGAGGCGCGGGAAATCTCGATCCAGTCCGAGCAAGGCGAAATTATTCTCACAAAGAACCTGGAAAAAGACACCTGGGAACTCCTGGAGGGCGAGAATCGGATCCAGGCAAAAAAATGGACAGTGGATGACATGGTCTCAACCCTTTCACGGCTTAAAACCCAGGAGTTTTCTGAATTAAAAGACCTGAAGAAAATCGGACTCCACGATCCGAAAAAGCGGATCACGGTTAAACTCGCGGACGGCTCCGAACCCGGCTTGCTTTTCGGAGATGAAAAGGAATCATCCAGCCAAATCTATGTTAAGAAAGCTGACTCGCCTACAATCTTTTTGATAGGCAAGTACCAGATGAATAAGTTCTTCAAGAAAAGGGATGAGTTGATCGAGGACAAAAAGCAAGAAGGGAAAAAAGAAAAAGAGAGTCTCCTTCCTCCGCCTCAGCTAGAGCAGACTACCCCAGTCCCCCAATCCTCTCCCGCACAATAGACCAGCATCATCCCGTCTGAGCCACTGGGCAGGTATACATCACTGATCGTGTCTTCATTGTTTTCCCCTCTGCTTTTTGATATACTTTTTATAGGGTATCGGGATATTCAAAGAGGATGAGCGGAAATAGCTTCGGAGTTCTTTTTCGGGTGGCCAGCTTCGGCGAGTCTCACGGTCCGGCTTTGGGCGCAGTGCTGGACGGCTGTCCACCCGGAATCGAGCTTGAGCCAGCCATTATTCAGAAGGAGCTTGACCGGCGTCGGCCAGCGCAGAGCGAGGTGGCTACTTCGCGCGCGGAGACTGATCAGGTGGAGATTCTCTCCGGGGTATTTGAAGGCCGGACCACTGGCACGCCGATTGCTCTCTTGATCAAAAACCTGGATGCGGACCCATCTGCATACGAGAACCTCCGTAATGTGTTTCGACCCGGACACGCGGATTACACATACTTACAGAAATACGGGATCAGGGATCATCGTGGTGGAGGCCGGGCTTCAGGCAGAGAGACAGCGGCACGCGTGGCCGCAGGGGCAGTGGCAAAGCAGGTGCTAAGGGGTTTTGGCGTGTCCGTGCGGGCCGCCACTGTGCAGGTGGGAGAGATACAGGCGAGGGAGTTTGATGAAAATGCCATGGATGATAATCCCTTGCGCTGTCCGGATCGCGGCGCGGCTGAGAAGATGCTTGAGCTGGTGCTGAAGGCCAGAGAAGAGGGAGACTCACTGGGAGGCATAGTGGAGGTCAGGGCCAAAGGCGTGCCGGCAGGCCTGGGGGAACCGGTCTTCGGCAAGCTGGATGCGGAGCTGGCCTCGGCCTTGATGGGCATCGGAGCAGTCAAGGGTGTGGAGATAGGGGATGGCTTTTTAGTTGCAGAGCGCAGGGGCACTGAGAACCTGGACCCTTTTATTAACGAGGGAGGAAGGATTCATACGCGATATAACCGTGCCGGAGGCATCCTGGGCGGGATCAGCACTGGCGAGGACATCATCCTCCGGGTGGCTGTCAAGCCCACCTCTTCAATTCCGCGCGAGCAGGAGAGTGTGGATCAGGCTGGAAGAGACACAAAGATCCGGATCAAGGGTCGTCACGATCCATGCATCTGCCCCCGGCTTGTGCCAGTGGCTGAGGCCATGGTGGCCCTGGTGCTCTGCGACCAGATTCTAAGGCACCGCGGCCAGTGCGGAACAGGGCTGAAAAAAGGCTTTGACAAATAGCGGCTTGAGAAACTAGAATATAATAGGAGGTGCCGGGAATTCTTCCTGGGAGATTGAAAAGAGATGCTACCGGGATATAACCATAATGTAAATTACAAGGCTATCACATTCCATGTGCAGACCGAGGACAGCGGGATTGAGAACCCTCATATCATAACCTTGCTTTATATCGGGGGAAACATCGTGGCCCGCAAGAAACTCGGGTATGCGGACATCATCAAGCATGAGCGGATGGAAGATGTGGTCCGGGAGTTGATGCAGGAGCAACACAAGGCCATGCTCCGCGAACTCAAAAACGGGAGTTATGATCAGCATCAACTGGTGCTGGCCGAGGTCGCGCGCCGCACCGGAAAGCCCGTGCCAGAGTTGAAGAAGGCTCCGCCTCCGGAAGGGCCGCCGCCCAGGCCTGCGGAAAAGACCATTGATCTCAAGGAGGGCGAAGAACTCAAGGACGAAGACATCTTCGGCGCTGACATCATCTCCGATAAAAGCCTGGATGAGGTGATCCTCGGTTACCTTGCCAAGGACATGGAAAAGGAGGAATGAGGGGACGCGAGATCAAACGGTGTTAGGAATTTGAAGCGAAAAAGCGGGAGCGGAAGCAGGGGTCATGATTGAGCTATACCATCTTTTCAAGGTCTACGAGCGGGATATCCAGGCCCTCACCGACATCAACCTCAAGATCAAGAAGGGGGAGTTTGTCTTTCTTACCGGTGCCAGCGGCGCGGGAAAGACCACACTTCTCAAACTGCTCTTTGCCGCGGAACCCGCGAGCTCGGGCCAGATACTGGTCAATGGCCGCAATGTAACACGTATCCGCCCGAGGGATATCCCTGGCCTGCGTCGGGAGATCGGCGTGGTGTTTCAGGACTTCAAACTTATCAACCACTGGACGGTTTATCAGAATGTGGCTTTCGTGCTTGAGATTCTCGGAATGCGGCGCAGGGAAATCAAGCGCCGTGTCTGGCTGACCCTTAAGCGTGTGCATCTGCAGGACAAGCTCGATACCTACCCGCGCAAGCTCTCCGGGGGAGAGCAACAGCGCGTGGCTATCGCCCGCGCACTGGTCAATGATCCGGTCATACTTCTCTCGGACGAGCCAACCGGAAACCTTGACCCGGATATAACCCTGGAGATCATGAAATTCTTCGTCGAGATTAACGCTCGCGGAACAACTGTGCTACTCGCCACCCATGATCGTAACCTGATTGAAGATTTCGGAAAACGGGTAGCCCTGCTGGACCGCGGCCGGCTAATCTCAGGCGGGACCGAGGACTCGAATCCCGAACTGGTCTGGAAGGGAGCGCAGAGATGAACACGGGTTTCGCGCTCCGGCTGTTCCTTGACAACCTGCGCAAGAATTTCGGGATCAATCTCATGGCGGTCGGGATAATCGGCCTGGCATTGCTCATCCTCGGTATCTTTCTCCTTATCGGGGTCAACCTGAATGCGGTGGTAAAGCACTGGGGAGACCAGATACAGATCAGCGTTTACCTGGTTGATGACCTGGATGCTACAGGCACGGACAAACTGCGGCGCAAACTGCTTGAGATGGAAGAGGTGTTAGACACGGAATATGTATCCAGGGATGAAGCGCTTGCGCGGTTTGAGGGAATGCTGGCTGGCGAGGCTGACCTTTTAAGGGGAATAGAGGGCAACCCGTTTCCGGCAAGCTTTGAGGTTAAACTGGCCGCGGACTTTCGCACTCTTTCCGGCGTGGAGAAGACGGCGAAGAAGATCACCTTGATTAACGGCGTGGACGAGGTGGCATACGGCAGAGAGTGGCTGGAAAATTTTCTCGCTATTATCCGGATAATCAAGCTGGTTACTGTTGTGGTAGGGACTCTCATTCTCTCCTCCGCTGTTTTTATCATCTACAATACCATCAAGCTGACCATGTATTCACGCCGGGAAGAGATCGGGATAATGAAGCTGGTCGGAGCCACTGATTTTTTCATCCGCCTGCCTTTCGTGATGGAAGGGGTGACACAGGGGGTGGCCTCGGCATTGCTCAGCCTGCTGGTGCTCTGGCTCACATTCGCCGTGGCGCTCAAGTCCATGGACCTGCCATTCAGCCTTTTAGCCGGTGCAACCCCCCTGTTCCTGCCGTTCCATCTAATCGGGATTTTCGTGATCTCCGGCGCTGTTCTCGGAGTGGTGGGAAGCATGGTGTCCTTCCGGGAATTCCTCAGGGTCTAGCGAAGAATGAAAAAAATTCTTGTCCTTGTAATTCTCATGCTCGCTTTCGCACAGCAGGCTTTTGGGACAGGCCGGACCGAGGCGGAGCTTAAGAGAGATCTCGATGAAATCCAGCGTCGGATCGAGCTGGAGCGCACGATGGTAGCGGGAGCGGAGAAGAAGAAGCAGGGTGTGCTGGATCAGCTTGAGGGGACAGAGGCTGAGCTCCGGGCGTGCGAGCGTGAACTAAAAAACCTGAAAGACCGTAAGAGGCGACTGCGCAGGGAGATCACGCGACTTGAGAAAGAGATTGTCTCAAAGCAGAATGCGCTCAAGCAACAGGAGGTTTACCTGGCCGAGCGGCTCAGGGTGCGCTACCGGTTCGGGCAGACCGGAACCTTCAAGGTGATCATGTCATCGCACACCATTGCTGACCTGGCCAAGCGAGAGAAATTTCTCCAGATTCTCTATGCAAAGGATCAAGAGATCATGGATAAATACCGCTTGCGCATTGCCGAGCTGAAGGACAGTAAAGAGGAGTTGGAGGCCAGGGAGGATGAGCTTTCTGCGCTGGTCAAGGCCAGGGCATGGGTTGAGGCGCGGCTTGTCCAGGATCGCGAGCAGAAGCGGCACTTGATCAAGGGTTTGAACGAGGAGAAGAATCTGCACCTGGAGATGCTGGCTGGTCTTGAGGGGGCCGAGCGCATGCTTTCGCAAAAGTTGAATGATCTTGCAAAATCGGGTTCTGGCAGGGAGAGTGCATTCGGTTTGTTCAAGGGCAACCTTTGTTTTCCTGTCTCGGGCACGGTGGAGGAGGGCTTTGGTGAGAAGGAGAATCCGCGCTTTCATACCGTGACTTTTCACAAGGGAATTGATCTTCGAGTGCGGGCAGGCACACAGATAAAGGCTATCTACAGCGGCACCGTGGTCTTTGCAGACTGGTTTAGAGGATACGGAAACCTGATGATCGTTGACCACGGCTCTGGCTTCTATTCACTTTATGCGCATGCAAAGAGGTTCACGAAGAAGGCGGGGGACGAGGTAAAGCGCAGTGAGGTGATAGGGACTGTGGGGGAGACAGGGAGCATCAAGGGGGCATATCTTTATTTTGAGCTTCGTCATCACGGTGAGCCGCTTGATCCCGAGGAATGGCTGGATGAGAATTGCCGGGCCGGAATTGATAATTGATCGGCAAGGCGAAGACTGCGGATGCTATTTGATCGGTCTTTATATCTCGCGGGAATTAGTTCTCAAGGTGGGCAAAAAGGGAATGTTCCGGATCGCCGGAGGACACGCTTATTACGCGGGAAGCGCGCGACGGGCTCTCAAGGCGCGGGTTGAGCGTCATAGAAAAAAGCGAAAACCCAGACACTGGCATATTGATTATCTCACTGCCCGAAAAGAGGTGAAGATAGAGGATGTCTGGATTCTTCCGGGCACGAAGACCCGGGAGTGCGAACTGGCAAAGAGACTCCTTGCCCTTCCCGGTGCAGAGGTGCCGGTGCCGGGTTTCGGAGCGAGTGATTGCAAAACTGGGTGTGCCGCGCATCTTGTATGGTTTGCTCGCCAGCAGAACATTCCCGAAAAGGTCCTTCAAGAACAATAAAACCAGATTTTCAGGTGATGAATAAATAATTTTGGCTCTTCCGGTTTAAATGGTACCTGCAACTCCAAATGCTTTTTACAGAGAGGCAAACATCTTGTTGATCAATGGCTTAGCGGACATCTACAAAGATGCGTTTA
>CAZOMR010000002.1:0-37146 GCA_964580655.1 uncultured bacterium | reverse complement strand
AATCCTTACAGCGATTTTACTTACAGAAAATCAGGGTGATTTTTGGGGAATGTCCTGTAAACTCAAGATTACCCGGATATGGTTTTAATCATTCTCTGGTTTCAGTGGTTTCTTTCAGATGGGTGAGTGTCTGGATCAGGCCTGAAATTTTCGGATTTTCGGGATCAAGTTTTTTAGCTATTTCGGCCAGACGGATTCCGCGGTTCAGTCGCTTTACATTCAGACCGGTCTCAAACGCGGCGCGATAGTAGGCCCCTGCAAGCCAGTAGTCTGGCAGGCTCTTCTGATAATTCTCGCAGGCCTTGTCGTAAACATCGTGCCAATCCGGCGCAGGCTGGATGATGCGTGCGTTGATCATGCTTGTGATAATTGTGCGGGCCATGGCGATATGTCCATGCAGGTCCGGGTGGCAGTGATCCAGGAACCAGTCGTCCCCTGGGATGCGTCCTGTGGAGTTATCTGAAAAGTCGCGCTCGGCATCCGCGAGAAGGACCCCCCGGCCCCGGGCCTGGGATCGGATCATCTGATTCATCTCAGGAAAGACACGCATGGGCCGGGCATCAGTGCGGACCGCGGTCCAGAATTTTTCCCTGGCCTTGTCCCATTCCTTTTTATGCCACAAGACACGACCGATCCGGAACTGGAGATCAGCATAGTCCGGGTCAATCTCTTCCGCCAGGGCAAGCCAGCTCAGTGCTTGATCAAGTTCACCCCGCTCAATGCCTTCAAGACCTTTCTTGTAAAACCGGTTCCATTTCTCCATCTCGGTTTCCGAGAGCGTGTCATCATGTCTGGAGTAATACGGCGGGAATTCACGGAGGTTGCACGGCAGGGTCAGAAACAATATGGGAACATTGCCATGCCTTGAGATGCGAGTCATTTCCTGGATGTTGTATTCATAATGCCTGATGGTGCGTTCTACCTGGACCGGGTCGCGAACATATTTCTCCCAGGTGACCTCCGAAGCGAGCAGGGGCCGCGCATCCGGGCCGCGGATTTTGAAGACCCCGGTTTTGAGAAGGCAGTAAATGCGGAATCCGGCAAGCCGGGTTTTGAGTGCGACAAGGGCCGGACTTTGGGCCTCTATCTCACCGTAGGTGCGCTTCTCCAGAAACTCGTTATGCCCGCTCATTACGATGATGAGGTCCGGGTCGTGGTTTATAACCTCGCGGAGTATCCGGACAACCCGGTAGCTTGCATATCCAAACCCTCCCACATTGACGACCTCGTAAGTTTTAGACTTATCAAGTTTGCTCAGGCCTATGGCGAGAAACCGGGAGAAAGAGCCCGGCTCATGGAAGGGAAAACCCATGGCTACTGAGCCGCCCAGGACAAATATGCGAAACGCGTTCCCGGATTTCCTGGCAGGGAAGGAGGAAGGGTTGAAAAATCCGGCCCTCTTTGGATTGATCTGATATATGGCCCGGCCATGCTTTTCTGCTCGGATGAAAAACGGGTCCTTGCCGGCAAACCCGACAAAGGGGTCCTCCTGGCAGGCCGGAGCCGGAGCGGTGCTTATGCGGAGCAGGCCCTCTACGAGAATGATCAGGACTACGCCGAAGAAGACCAGGCCCACTTGAAAGAGCAACGGGAATTCTTTGTGGCCTCTTTCCGTCACGACTCTAAATTAGCATGAAGAGCCGAATCACGGCAAATGCACATGCCTGCATTGACTTATTCACCATGTTCTTCATAATATATGCGCTGAAATGGGTCTCAATAAGTCGCATTTTCATCCCCGGCCTCGCGGAGAGATGACCGAAGATTCCGGTTATTCATCCTTTCCAGTCAGCCAAGCCCTGAGTGCAGTAGCTGATAAAGAGGTATACGTGCTTCTTGAAAGCAATCTTCCGGATGAGAGGAATCGCTATTCATATCTTTTCCTTGAACCTGTGGAGATTCTTGAGTGCCGGTCTTCGGAGGAGATCGAATCCTTTTTCAACAGGGTGGAGAACGCGCTGGATTCCGGCTTTTACCTTGCAGGCTTTCTGTCTTATGAACTGGGCTATTTCTTCGAGCCGCGGCTCTATTGCCCGGTAAGGAATGATTTTCCTCTGGCATGGCTCGGTGCTTTCCGCGAGCCTATCGTGTTTGACCATGCCAGTGGCCGGTTCAGCCCGCCCTGGTCATATCCGACAAAGGTTGCGCAGGATGATCCCGGATACCGGGTTGAAGGTCTCAATCTCAACATGGAAAAAGCAGAATACAAGGCCGCCATTGAAAGGATCAAAAGATATATCGAGCAGGGCGAGACATACCAGGTCAACTTCACTCTCAAATACAAGTTCAACTTTTCCGGCTCGCCTCATGCATTGTATCTGGCGCTCCGGAATAACCAGTCGGTAGCCTATTCCGCTTTTATCCGAACAGGGACCCGGCAGATATTGTCTCTCTCGCCCGAGCTGTTTTTTCGCAAAAAATGGGATATTGTCACGGCGAAGCCCATGAAGGGCACAGCCGAAAGAGGCCGGACTCTGACAGAGGATCAAGAGCAGGCGGAGTTCCTTTCAAACGACCTCAAGAACCGAAGCGAGAACCTCATGATCGTTGATCTTCTCCGGAATGACCTGGGCCGGCTCGCAAAGACAGGGACCGTGAAGGTTCTGCGGCTTTTCACTGTGGAGCGCTACGAGACATTATTCCAGATGACATCAACCATCGAGGCGCAGATGAAAGACGGGATCAAGTTAGGTGAGCTCTGCCGTGCGCTTTTTCCTTGCGGGTCTGTAACAGGCGCGCCGAAACTCAGGACAATGGAGATCATCCGCTCATTGGAAAAGGAAGAACGCGGGGTTTACACCGGTTCAATCGGCTTCATAACCCCGGAGCGAGAAGCGGTGTTCAATGTTGCTATCCGGACAGTGGTTCTGGAAGGACAAAAAGGGGAGATGGGTGTGGGAAGCGGGATAGTGTATGATTCGGATCCTGAGGCCGAATACGAGGAATGCGTGCTCAAGGGCCGATTCCTTTCTCAGCCCAGGCCTGAGTTCTACTTGATCGAAACAATGCTCTGGAAAAAAGAATCAGGGTATTATCTGCTCGATAAACATCTAAAGAGGCTTCAGGCATCCGCGGAATATTTTCAATTCCGCTATCCCGGGGGAGAGCTTGAAAAGCGTCTGAAGGAGACGGAGGCAAGGTTTAATGAAAATGGCTCATTCCGGGTGCGGCTTTTGCTTTCCAAATCAGGCGTTATATGCCTGGAATGGAATAAGCTTGAGAATTCCCCGGATAGCCTCAAACTGATAACCCTGTCCTCGCATCGGACCCACTCCTCGAATCCCTTTTTATTCCACAAGACAACCCTGCGCGATCTATATGACAGAGAACTTGAGCACGCGCGAGAAAAGGGCTTCTTTGAGGTGATCTTCCAGAATGAAAAGCATGAACTGACCGAGGGGTCCTTCACCAACCTCTTTCTGAAAAAAGGAGACCGCTATTATACCCCATCGCTTGAATGCGGGCTTTTGAACGGCGTGTTCCGCCAGGAGTTCATTGAGAAAAATCCCAGCAGGGTCTCGGAAACAAGACTCTCCATTTCTGACCTGGAGAATGCAGACAAGATTCTTGTGGCCAATTCAGTCCGAGGTCTCGTGCCAGTGGAATTCAAAAACCATGCGCGCCTTCAAGAAAAATAGGGGCTACCTGTTTTTGTAAAATTGAAACAAAATCTTGAATTAGGGGGTTATTGGGGGGGACAAGTCCTGCCTGATGCTAAACAACTTTCCCCGGGCTCTCCAATCAGGTGCCAGGTTTATTCGCTTTTTCTCTAAAATGGGTGTGCGACATATTTGGTGGTCATGCTGCGCGGCGGGACTCCCAGTAGTCCTCGAAGTATCCGGACTCCAGGCAGCAACGCAGGGCGATGATGGAGTTAGCGCCCCTCACGCTCCAGTGCATGCCCGGCTTCGGGCAATCCCGTCCTCGCCCTTCGGCAAGACCCAACAAAAAGTCCCGCCCATTGTCAAAGCAAACCTCCGCCAGGTCAAAACCTCCCTGCCGCTCCCTGTCCGATAAAGCAAGCTCGATCAGCCGCCCGACCTCCCGGAGGACTTCTTCCTTGAGCGCCTCCGCAATTTTTTTTGGTGTTTTTCTTTATTGTCCCAGGACGCGGTCTTCACCTGCTCCAACTTCAGGTCGGCTTCCTTCTCCTTAAGCTCTTGCCATCGCCGGAACCAGTCCTGGAACCGGTCATGGTTGGCAATCTGTTCCCGGACCAATATGTCACACACCACATGGAACTTTTTGTCTTTTTCGTGTAGAATTTTAAGTGGGGTTCATGACCTTCACACAGAAAGAGAAGGTAAAGAAGTATCCCGAGTCGGTTTCGTGTATTCTTCCTGCTTATAATGAGTTACAAAACCTCGGGTCTACGGTGGAGTCCTGCCGTAAGGCTCTGGAGAGGCTCTTTGATGATTTTGAGATCATCATCGTGGATGACGGAAGCACTGACGGCACTAAAGAACTTGGTCGTCGGCTTGCCGCTGATAAGCCGCAGGTGCGGGCCCTTCATCATCAGCAAAACCTTGGCTACGGTGCGGCACTCCGGACTGGCTTCTCATCGGCCCGGAACCCTTTAGTGTTCTTCACGGATGCGGACGGCCAGTTTCAGCCTCTTGATCTTGAGAATTTTATCCCTCATCTTGCCGAGAATGATATGGTCGTGGGATTCAGGTCGCTCCGATCTGACCCGTGGTCTCGAATCCTCTATGGCAAGCTCTTCAGCGCACTTATCCGGGTCATCTTCCGCGTTCCGGTTCAGGATGTCAACTGCGCGTTCAAGGTCTTTCGCAGAAGAACTCTTGAAGGGGTCACACTCAGGTCTCCTGGCGCACTGGTCAATGCCGAGCTCCTGATCATCGCGCGAGAAAAGGGAATTAAGCCTGTTGAGATACCGGTGAGTCATTTTCCGAGACAGCATGGCCGGGCCACGGGTGGAAGCCTCAAGGTGATCCTTCGAGCAAGCAAGGAATTGATCGCGCTTATTTATCGCAGATTTTGGAAGAAGGAATTCTGACTATTTCCAGGATTGCCTGGATATTGATGGATTTCCTCACTGTCTCCGCCAGTTCATCAAAAGCCTGGTCCCTGAGTTCATGCCATTGGATGAGGGGGCATGATAAAGGAGGAATTCCTTTTCTTTCTCGAAGCACATTGATGAAATTGCGGCGGAATTTGTCTTGGTGAAACAGGTCATGGAGGTATGTTCCGAAGCAGAGGCTGTCCCGTGATACCGCACCCTCGGGCCTGGCATCGGGCATTCCGGACAGTGAAATCCGGGTGAATGCCGGTGTGGCGCCTTTTTTCAGATCTGATTCACCGGAATGAATTTCGTACCCGGAGAACTCCATTGGCTCAGTGCTAAAAAAAGGGCCTTGGCCCCGGCTTCGGAGTTTGAGCTGATGGGTGACCTTGCCGGGGCCAAATCGTGTGATGACCGGAAGAATTCCCAGCCCCGGTACACTGCCCCGGGATGATTCAAGGCAAGCCTCATCAATCAGGGTCCGGCCCATCATCTGGTAGCCCCCGCAGATGCCTATGATGGGCACTCCCGCACGACGCAGTGCAATGACCTTCTCCGCCACTCCGTTCCGCTGGATGTGTTCCAGGTCAGCGATAGAATTTTTTGTGCCCGGAAGGATCAGGGCGTCCGGCCTGCCCATCTCGCGCTGTGTTCGCGCATATCGCAAAAGCACCCCCGGTTCATGAGTAAGAGGATCGAAATCAGTGAAGTTGGATATGTGGGGAAAATATATCACCACGAGCTCAACCTCGGCATTCGCATCCCCCTGTGAAAGACCAGAAACAGCATCCTCCTCCTCGATCCCGAGCCCCGGAATGAATGGCACTACACCGAACACCGGGATACCAGTCTTTTCCTCAATCTCCTTGAGGCCGGGCTTGAGAATCCTCATATCCCCGCGAAATTTGTTGATGATGAATCCCTTGACCAGGTCTCTGTCCAGCCCATCAAGTAATTCCACGGTTCCATAGAGGGAAGCAAACACGCCCCCCTTGTCAATATCCCCGACAATCAGGACCGGCGCGGAGATAAGCCTGGCCGTGCCCATGTTTACCATGTCTACTTGACGGAGGTTGATTTCCGCTGGACTTCCTGCGCCCTCGATCACTATTAATTCAAAGTGTTCTGCCAGCTTCTCCAGGGCATTGATAATCGCATCCTGTTTCAACCGCTGGATTTCAGGCCCTGGTCTGAAATAATCGCTTGCGGAAATATCCTTGTAGGGACGGCCGTTGATGATGACCTGTGCCACCATGTCTTCCTTTGGCTTGAGCAGGATCGGGTTGATCTCCCGTATCGGCTCAATGCGCGCGGCCATGGCCTGCACAGCCTGGGAGCGACCTATCTCTCCTCCATCCGCGGTGATGTAAGAATTCAAGGCCATGTTCTGGCTCTTGAAAGGGGCCACCCTGATGCCAAGGTCCGAAAGGGCCCGGCACAGCCCGGCCACCATGATGCTTTTGCCCACCCCGGAGCCGGTGCCCTGGATCATCAGAGTGGAGGCTGAAAGCCGCATCCTTCTCATTCTCAGCCTTCCTTCAGTATATCGGCGAGCCTGCGGGAAGCGAGGAAAAGACCGCCTACACCGATGCGAGGCAGAAGCTCGGCAAAGGAGATAAAAAGATTTCGCAATGGTGTCACAAGGTTGAGCGCTAAAGTCAGGCCTCCGGTTTTGAGGTAAAATCTCCGGCTTCTCGGGACAAGGGTTTCATCCGGCTCCATCTGGTCGGAGCGAAGAAAAGGCATCAAGGATTGCAGGGACTCGAAGATGAAATCCCCTGAAGGAGGCTCCATGTCACCCTTGGGATACCCCAGAGTGACCGCCAGTGTATCCCAGCGCGGCACCCTCTTATAACGGGAGAGAATCAGAAGGTTGTCCCCCCAGAGATTTCTCTTCATTGATAGCACAAAGATCACGCGGCGCGCCATGGCCTCGGGAACAGCAGATCGTTCTATGCGGAAGAACATGGTGTGATAAACCGAGCGCGGGAAGTAGCCTGCGATCCTTTTGGCCTGGCGCGACTCGCGCTGGTCAGAATCGAGAAGGGAGAAGAATTCTCCCGGGCGGGCGAGCAGTGCTTGAAATTCGATCTCCCTGTTGTCAGAAAGCCTCAGCGCCCGGACCTGTTTACCAGATAGTTCCACACGAGCTGGAATAGAAGGGATGACCTCGCCATTGGCCGAGATTATCTCACTGAGCGGGCTACGGAGGTCTTCCCGGAGATGTCCATTCCTTGAATTACGCCGCAGGAAGCGCCAGAGACAGGCCGCGCTGGCCGCCGGCAGATTTGTAGTGAAAAAGGGCGAGAACATGTTCAGAGGCGACTGGAGCACCACCTGGAGATAAGGCGGAATTTGATGTCTCTTGAGGAGTTCGGAAAATGGCTCGGAGAATTTTCCGGGAAGCATTCTAGTTGAGAGGACTCCCCACCGCCACCGCTCATGCCAGGCGATAGGAGGGAAACAGGGATTGTGCTCCAGCCAGCTCTCAAATTCCTGGCCCAGGGTATCAAGCTCGTGAAGCGCACCCAGGATATTGCCGGAGTGCTCAGGAACATCCCTGTCCAGGCCAAATTTGAATTCTTCCTCATTACCGAAGAAATCCAGGCGGTGCTGAGGCGTGACCACCTGGAAATCCGGCTCATACGGGCTTTCGGTTTCGCCTTGGGGGTTGAATCCAAACCGGTTGGCGATGATGTCCGAACTTGAAGGTGAAAAGGCGAGTTCCGGGAAGGGCGGCCCTTGAGTCCCGGGAAAATCCGCCGGGTTCACAGAACAAGAGAGAATAAGCCCGGTGCGCACCCCTGCGATAGCCAGTTCAGCCGCGCTCAGCCAATCGCCGAGGGAATCGCCCCATACCACCACCGCAAATTCATTTCTTCCACCCACACCCAAAACTGAAGCCCCCGGAATATTTTCCTGCTAATCCCTCGGACAATTTAGCATGCACTGCCCACACGGTCAATTTCTGGTGTTTTTAAAATTCTCTTTACACCTTGCATGCCATAGAGCTATGATAAGAAAAATTAAAACTGTGGAGAACAAGGATGGGCATGAAAGAGGAGATCAAGAGATTTCAGGAATTGCGAGACCGGGCAAAATCTGCCGGGGGCGAGGATCGGATCGAGGCCCGGCATAAAAAAGGAAAGCTCTTTGCGCGGGAGCGGATTGACCTTCTTCTTGATCCGGGAAGCTTCTTTGAGTTCAACCTTATGGCAGAATCGCAGTCCACTGATTTTGACATGTCCGAGAAGAAAAGGCCCGGGGATGCCCTGATAGCCGGCTGGGGATCCATTGATGGCAGGGATGTCTGCCTTTACGCGCAGGATGCCACTCTGCTCGGAGGGTCCATCGGCCCGGTGAATGGCCGCAAGATGTTCAAGGTCGCGGAGCTAGCCCGAAAACGCGGGGTTCCCCTTATCGGGCTGAATGATTCCGCAGGGTTGCGCATCCAGGAGGGCCAGTCCGGACCATACGGCGGCGAGGCCATATTCCTTGCAAATACACAGGCCTCCGGTATAGTGCCCCAAATATGCTGTATCATGGGCTCTTGCGCCGGGGTAGCTGTTTACTCGCCCCCGCTCATGGACTTTGTCATCATGGTGGATCAAACTTCCCACATGTTCATCACCGGGCCCAAGGTGATTAAGGAGGTTACCGGAGAAGAGATCTCTCTGGAGGACCTGGGCGGATCAGCATCTCATGCGCAGAAGACCGGCGTGATTGACCTCCGAACCCCCACTGAAAAGGATTGTCTTGATACGGTCAGGGAACTCCTGGGCTATCTCCCTTCAAATCACCTGACCGCTCCTCCTATGGTTGACCTCGGTGATGACCCGGAGCGCCGCACGGATGAGCTCTCACGGATGGTTCCACTCGATCCCCGCAAGCCCTACGACATCAGGGATGTGATTCTATCAATAGCCGATGCGGGCCGGTTCCTTGAGCTCAAGCCCGAGTTTGCTCCCGAGGCCGTGGTCGGGTTCATCCGACTGGCCGGGCATACCATCGGCGTGGTCTCAAACCAGGCCTCGGTACTGGGCGGAAGCCTCACCGTGGACGCCTCGGACAAGTGCGCCCGGCACATGCGCTTCTGCGATGCCTTCAACATCCCGCTACTATTTCTCACGGATGTGCCCGGATACTTCCCAGGCGTGGAACAGGAGCACGGGGGCATCATCCGCCACGGCGCAAAGATGCTCTATGCATTCTGCGAGGCTACCGTGCCCAAGGTGACCGTGATAATACGCAAGGGCTACGGCGGAGGCATCCTCGCAATGGGAGGGTCCAAGAGCATCGGCGCTGACCTGATTTACGCCTGGCCCGCCGCAGAGATGGCAGTGGTAGGCGCTGAGGCCGCGGTCAATGTGCTCCACCGAAAAGAGATTAAAGAATCCCCGGACCCCGATGCAACGCGTTATGAAAAAATCCAGGAGTTCCGCGAGCAGTTTGCTAATCCATACTTCTCAGCAAAAACAGGCGCAATTGATGATGTGATCGAACCAGCCGAAACACGCATCACGCTCATCCGGGCCTTCAGCTTTTTATCCGGCAAACGCGAGGACAGACCGCACAAAAAGCATGGAAATATGCCGCTGTAAAAGTGTGTGTTTAAAAACACAGAGACACAGAGGACACAGAGAATTTTAATGCTTAAACTGAAAATAGTAATATGGGCTTATGTGTTATGTAATGCTCTGACCCCGAATTGCCTAAATGAAGGCGAACAATGGCGGGCCGTTGCTTTTCTTCGAAATGACAGTTGACCGCATCGCGGATGGCTTCTCTCAATTCATCAAGAGTATCTGCTTCTGTATAGATGGAAAAACCAAGCGCCTGGGCCTCAACCCCCCCCTCTGCAGATTCATCCACCATAAAGATGATTTCCTGATTTGCCTGACTCTTTTCTCTGACCATTATTTTCAATAATAGTTGATCCTTAAGCTCAAGTCAACCGATCGGGGATATTCATTGGAGCTATAAGCCCGATTGCTCCTTTAAAAAATTCCGGAGTGCTTTTCTGTCGCGGAATTTGAGCTTGAATTCTTCTTTGCCGTGAATCTGGACGATGATTTTTGCCGCGGCCTTGACAGCGCGTGATTTGTAAATTATCTCGTCGTTCTTGGTCTTTAAGACTAAAAGAGCAAACCGGGTCCATAGGTCAGGATTCTTCCTGAAATCAGGCCGGGCTTTTTTCAGCTCGGCATTCAGCCAGTCATCTTCATCCCTGGATACTAGAGTCCCGGCACGGATCGGGGCGTGTTTCAAAACCTGCGCATCCTTATCTACGGCAAAGCGCGCGAGTATCCCGTAATGATCGCTCATGTTTATCTGCTTTCCATCCGGGCCTTCAAATGTCTGCTTCATTACCACCCGTGCATCCATAGCCGCAAGCCTCGGGCCTTCGCGCTCGGAAAAATCTGCGTAGATCAGGTGGTCAATTCTCTGGTCCATCCATTTCAAAGGGATAAGGGTAAAGGGATTCTCCGAGGAAAAGGTAGACTCATCTTCTCCGGGATGTACCTCATCGTAGACATTGGCAAAGCCGGAGAGTGCCATGAGGAGTTCGTATTCCAGTAGTCCTGGAAAGACATTGAAGTCTCCTCCCACGACCACTGCGTTTACTTTTTCCTGCTTCCGCCTTTCATCAAGGGTCTTTGCGATCTCATACATCTGGAGCAGGCGGGCGCACTTGCGCGCATCTGTCTGGATGATTCTCCCTCCAATTCTGGGAAACATGGTTCTGGAAAGCGCGTGCAGACCCACGAGTAATATATCTCCATGGGGTGTGCGGAGACGCAGGGTCGCCATGCTCTTTCCCATTTTCTCCTCGCCACTGCCCGGGGGCACATACACGCGGAAGGGAACCAGATCATCTTTAACGACAGGGTATCTTGAAAGCACAAAGATGCCAGAGCCGTAATCAGCATTCGGAAAATAGCGTACATTGGTCAGGGGAGAGTCAAGTGATTTTAAGCCCTGGAGGATAATCTCCCGATGAGGTTTCTCAAAGGCCTCGACAAGAATCGCTACATCAGGGTCCAGCTCGACTATTTCTTTCACGATCTCTGCCATGCGCTCTTCCCTGAATCTCGCATTATAGATACCCCAGACATTGTATGCGAGTATCTTGATCTCAGGCGAGGCATCATCAGCATACGCAGTCATCAGCCCGGATAAAATCATCAGGCAGACCGTCACAGCCATAGACCTTTGTAATTGATTCATAGGGGTATCCTTTTATCCCATTGGATTCAAGATGGCCATGGTCACGCCATCGCCGCCCTCTCCCGGCTGGCCTGGCCGGAATGACCTGACATAGGGGGATGAGGCCAGGTATTCCCGAACCATTTGCTTGAGCACCCCAGTGCCGTGGCCATGGATGATGAACACATTGGGCGTGCCTTTCAGGCAGGCTTCATCCAGGTAGCGCACTACCTCAGGCTCGACCTCATGAGCGCGCATTCCCCGGAGGTCCAGTGTGTTGGACTGCGCGGGAGGAGTGGGTGAGGGTTCAATATCATAAGTGAGATAACCTTGCGAGACCTTCTTTTTCCCGGTGTCTTTTTTCTTTTCCTCTTCAGGCAAAAGCCGGAGGTCACTGGGATCCACAGTAAGTTTGATTCCCCCCATGCTGACACGAACCATGCTTTTATCGCAAGCATTGGTCGGAGCATCTTCAATCAGCACCGCGGTCTTGCGAAAGGGCAATACCTGCACGGTCGCTCCTTTCTTCAGTTGATCCGGACCAGGTATCTGCCCTTCGGGAATATCATCGGGATACTCATCCTCAAGCTTTTCCTTCATCACTACAAGCTCGCTCTTTGCGGTCTTAGCTTTGCGGATGGTTCGGTCCATTTTGAGCCTCTGAATAATCTCGGCCACCTCTCCCTGGGCGCGGCTGATCTCTTCGCGGACCCGGGTTTTCAACTCCCGCTTGAATCCCTTCTCGCGTTCTTTCAGCCGTTCCAGGCGCTCGCGATACTCTTCGGTTAATTCCTTCAAACCCCTGGCTTCCGCCTGAATGGCCGTGCGGTCTTTTTCCAGGTTACCTCGCTCGATCTCCAGTCTCCTTACCAGTTCATCCACACGCACCGTGTCCGAATCCAGCAGGGTTCTGGCCTGGCATATCAGGTGTTCGGGCAGGCCGAGGATTGCCGCGGTTTGTATTCCGAGACTGAGACCGGGAACCCCGATCCGGAGGCGGTAAGTCGGAGCAAGGGTCTCGGAATCAAATTCAAGGCCTGCGTTCTCGAATCCGGGTTCATTCTCAGCAAGGACTTTGAGCGATCCGAGGTGTGTGGTAGCCACGGTGAGTGCGACCTTGTCCCGCAATTCACGGAGCACAGCGCCAGCCAGGGCTGAGCCTTCGACCGGGTCAGTGGATGCCGCAATCTCATCCAGTAAAACGAGTGCGCTTTTTGCAGACCCTTCATGCTTTCCTGCATGACGGAGTATGCCGATGATATTAAGCAGGTGGCCTGAGTAGGTGGATATGTCCCTGGCCAAGTCCTGCTCATCCCCGATGTCGGCAAAGACTTCCGGGAAAACAGGCAGGCTGGAATCAGGCGATGCCGGGATAAAAAGTCCTGCCCTGACCATCAGAGAGAGCAGGCCAAGCATCTTCAAGCATACTGTCTTTCCCCCGGCATTCGGCCCGGAGATGACCAGGACTTTTTTCTCATTCCCCAGTTCCAGATCATTGGGAACAACATTTTCCCGTCTTAAAAGGAGCAGAGGATGCCGTGCGGCTTTGAGTTCAATTCGAGCATCCTCATTGAGAGAAGGCCGCGAGGCGTTTCCTTCGGAGCATTCGGACATTTGCATGGCCAGGCGAGCCTTTGCCTGGAGCACATCAAGTCGGGTCAGCACTTGCTGGTTTATGAGAATGGCCTCCGCCGTCTCCGCGACTTTCTCGCTCAGACCCTTGAGGATACGCTGTTGTTCATTCGCGATCTCCAGTTCGAGAATTTTTAGTTGATTGTTGGACTCTATCAATTCCGCGGGTTCGAGAAAGACAGTGGCACCGCTTCCGGAGCTATCGTGCACGATTCCATCGAAGCGAGCCCGGTCCTCGGCCTTGACAGGAAGGACATAACGCTGGTTGCGCTGTGTATAAAATTGATCCTGGAGATACGGCGTGACCTCTGTCTGGGTGAGCATGGCTTCGAGTCGTTTGTGGATGCGATTACGCAGGCGGCGGTGTCGTGTGCGAAGTCTTTTCAGATCCGGGCTGGCTGAATCCTTTAGCCCGCCTTGATAGTCCAGACATTCATCAAGACTGGCCTTTAACGGCTTAACAGGATCAAGCTGGCGAGCCTCTGATACAAGTCTGGGGAACCGGGAATTTGGGCCGGAGAATTTCTTGTCACGGAAAAAGGCTTTGAGCCGCCCTGCTAATTCCAGCAGGTGTCCAATTTGCTCAAGCGACTCAACATTCAAGACCCCTTTTGCGCGCGCCTTTTCAACATGTAGAGATATATCCTCAAATCCGGTAAGAGGGACAGCTTTTGCCTGGCCTAGCAGTTCATGCATCTCCTCGGTATGGGCCAGGGATTCCTCGGTCTGTGACTTGGATAAAGCCAGTGGGAGGTTCCGGCAGGCAGACCGGCCATTCGGTGAAAGAGCGTGTTGAGCCAGTGCTTCCAGAATTTCAGGCCACCCCAGCAGGCTCTTTGATTTTTCAAGAAGGGCCTGCCGGTCAAGTGGAAGTGCAGAGCCGACTTTTTCTGAGGGCATAATCCTTTGAGATTATCCTAGCACAGTATGAGAGCGAAAAGGAATAGTGATAGAAATAGATTACCAGCGGAGAGTAATGCCGAGGCCGAGGTCGGCTTGGAGGGTATACGGGTTAAAATCCGGTTGATTGGAGTAGTTCGTGCCGAAAGACCTGGATGGCATGAAGGGTCTTGATGATAAGAGGCGTGATCGAAGCTCTATTCCGAGAGACCAGTTTTTTCCTTGTATGCCGAATGGGGAGTAGGACATTTCCAGTTCATACCCTGATAGTCCGATGCCTGCGCTGATAGCCTTTTCCGAATTTCGGCGGATTCTTCTGGTTCCTCCAAGGGACTCGGCCGGCTTCTTCCCTGATAGACCGTAATCTGGTATTGCCGGCGGGATAGCTTCGGAAAAGAAGCGGTCTGTGAGCGTGAATGTGCCGGGCTTATCATCAAAGGCATTGGGATCATGGTAACTCCACCAGCCCTTTTCATCCTCCAATTCTATTTCCATTTTCGTGGATTCAAAACAGCGGCTACAGTCAAGAGGGACCTGGGATAGCGGCTTTTCCTGGCTTTCCGAAGGCTCTGCATGACTTGTATAGAACTCTTTCTTTTGTAAAACTTTTGAGGCCTTCTCTTGAGTGAGCTTGAGGCGATACTGGAGCGCCGCGATTTCCGAGGCAAGACCCTTGTTTTCCCGGACAAGTCCTTTATGTTTATGCGATAGCAGGTAAATCCCTGTTCCTGCAATCAGGAGTGCGAGGATAATCACCCCTGCAAAGGCTATCTTAAGTTTGCCGATCAATTTTCTTTCCCCATGTATAGGCGCCGGCAAGGATCGTATTGGGCACGGCGAGTAATCCGGCTATGCCGGGAATCCCTGAGATGAATTCCGGACCTGGGTCAAGGATGTATTTGATGACGATGGCCGCAGTGGAGATCAATGTGAGCGCCATGGTGCAGGAGAACCAGAAAGCGGTTTTGCTGAATGCTTTATCTTTTTCGAAAAGCTTCATTGGATGTCCCTTTTATCTCAATCCCGGGCCCATCTGCATGGACAGGTGATCTTCTGCCAGGGATGTTTTTTCTCAAGCCTTTTCTCCGGGTCCCTCGGACTGGCGCATCCGGGGCATCCGCGGAACCAGGAGATCAGCTAATTCCTGCGGACTCTTCGGGCTTGAGACAGGACTGGATTCCGGCCTGGATGCTTTGCGCCATTTGCCACTGAAAGGTCTCTCTGGCTAGAAGCCGAGCTGTATCAGGGTTAGAGATGAATTCCATTTCTATCAGGATCGCTGGCATCCGGGTTCTCCTCAGCACCGCAAGATTCGGGTTTGTTTTCAGCCCGCGTGATGGCATGTCCGGGAAGGCCCTGGTAATGGCATCCAGGACAAATCCTCCAAGCCGCTGGCCTGATTTTGAACCCGGATAATGGAAGACCTCTACTCCCCTGACCGCCGGGTCAGAAAAGGCATTGCAGTGCAGGGAAACAAACAGTGCCCTGGTCTCCGGGAAACATTCCTGGAGATGATTGGCATAATCAGTCCTGCTCGAAAGCGAGACAAAGATGTCCCTGGTTCTTGTCAGCCTCACTAGTGTTCCGCAAGATGGGCCTGAGAGCAGAGCCCATAGCTTTTGTGCCACGGCAAGGTTAATGGCTTTTTCTTCCAGCCCGAGTTCGATGTTTAAAGCCCCAGGGTCATCGCCCCCGTGTCCCGGGTCAATGATAATCAATTCCATGTTTATTCCTACAGATTCTGCGGGCCATCCCGGCTTATGATGCGACTGGCGGGTTCTCCGGACCCTGCGGACCCGAAGGGTCTTACGGACATCCGGGCCAGTTGAATCTCGATTCTCCGCACGCTCTGGTTCACCTCGGTGAGCGTGGACTTTACCTCTTGAATGTCCTCAGAGATGCTCCGATGTCGCTCGTCGCAGACATTCCGTTCGACCTTGGTGTCCTCAAGCCGAATGACTTTAGACCTCAATGCAGAATAGACCGCTCCACTCAGGCCCATGATTGCAACTGCCAGGGATGATATTATGAGCTCTGTTAAACTCATGTCTCCTTATCAACCACTCCATATCCTTCGGACTTGTGCTCGACTAGTTGATACTCTTTACTTTAAAAATAATATTTCTCACATAAGCTCCTTTGGGTTGAAGGGTACTCTGTCGCATCTGGACTTCGTAGTCCCTCCAGCCACCTTCACCGATGAAGCTACCTTCGGCAGGGCAAGCCAGAAAAGCCCAGGCGTAGCCTGCGCTTCCCGGAGTCGCAGTGTCAGAATTGTTCCAGCCTCCTGCCCCATCAGAAACCCTTACCCTGACGAGCCTTCCAGATACGCCCGCCTCCACAAACATGTTTTCTACTGCGATTTCCAGAGAATCAACAACAGAAGGCACATATATCTTGCCACTTTTAACAGCATACCAAGTGGAGTCCCCGGCCATTAATTCGTATTCGGGGCTGTCTCCGCTGAAGCAGATGAAATTACCTGCCAGGTAGTCCAGGTTGCTCCTGATCTTGTCAAATAGTGTCTGGTTCAGCGGGCTGTTGGCATCAACCTCGCTCGCCTGTATCGTATCCCATGCCATTTCCTTGTCTCCCCTTATCCTACAGGTCCGAAGTATCTGGATGACCTGTCAGGCTCAATAAATGTAGTAGCCATCACCCTGATCGGATCCGACCCTGTTCCCGTCGGGGGGATTCCCGGGGGAGCCGATCCATCCATATCTGCGGTGATCCTCTTCACTGTAATCGTCATAATCTCCGGCATAGCTTGCCGGAGAAATAACCGGATACCTCCTGGATAAATTCGTATCTATCGCAGTATATTCAAAGCGACCTTGTCCTCGCGGCACCTTCTTCAAAACCTGGAAGAGAATTCCCTCCCTCTGCGCGCCTGTTACATCCGGGAAATCCTTGCTGGTAATCCTGATAAAATCCCCGACTTTGATCCCGGCATCCTTTAGTTCCAGGTCGAATTTGAAGAGCGGGGCTCCGGTGCGATACCTTATCAAAAGCCGACTGGCCAGGGCAGAGGCTTCGGGAGAACGATATATCCAGGGGGCGAAGATGGTTTTGTTTTTTTCTTCTCCATAAAAGTTTTCCGACTCCATGTCCGGGTCCACGACAAGCCAGACGCACTGATAGTCTTCCGGTTTCTCGCCGGGGTCGTTTTTCTGAAGGTCTGGATCATAATAAACAGTACATCGGGTCAGACGCTGGTCGTGATTGCTGATGACCTTGGTGGAGCCGTCAATCATATTTGACCCGTCAGCGATCTCCTTCGGGGTCTCTGTCCAGTAGGGAGGGGCGATGGCCTTGGCCGCAATTTTGCACTCCTCTGTCTGCCAGACATCGAGCAATGCGGCTTCGCGGAGCTGATGAGTAAGCTTTGCTATTTCGATCGGCTTGATAATTCTGCGTCGGAAGAGTGATCCCTGTATCCACAACCCGGCCTCGTAAGTCAAAGAGGTTGGCTGAACCGATACGCCTGAATCATGAGAGGTGGCCTGTGTCCGGCCTTCACCCCTCTTTACGGCGGTTAACACCGAGCCGGATTTGCCGTCGTAGCGGATCAATTCATCATCAATGCGCACTATGCCTCTGGCTGGGAAAGCCCCGGTATTGCTTATCTGGATGGCGGATGCGCTTTCGCTGATCCCACTTGTAAGGGTGACGCCGAGGTCCTTGCACTCAAGGTAAGTGCCGTTGATCTTTCCTCGATTGCAAATCAGGTCCAGCAGAATCCAGTCCACCGGATAACCCTGGTCCATGCCGCTGTTGTCAGTGGCATAGACCAGCACATGCTGAATCTTCTCGCCGGCCAAGACAGTTCCGGAAGACCCGTAGACCCAGCCTGCTCCGGTGAGAGTATTATTGCTCAGATTCCTGCCCGAATACTTCGCATACATGTCTCCGATCTTGACGATCTCATGCGAGGGATAATGCAAATTTCCCAATGGATCGGGGAATTCGGAGGCATCGGCAACATAGATTGTGGAGCCTCCGGAATAATCGCTCGTCAGCACATTTTCATTCCGCTGGGCTGAATGGGACTTGCGCTTCAGCTTCTTTAGCATGTCCTTGATCGAGATCTCCACTTCCCCTTCCATATAGGTGATGCTTTCAATGATTCCCCGGAAATATAGCTGGAATTCATCCGGGTCAATGCCCTCGAATCCCTGCCAGAATTCTGCAATGCGGTTCTCGAAATTGGGGTTGCGGGCCAGGAGATTCTTCCAGTATGTGCCTTCACTTTCAGGGCGTGATGGGTTTTTATCCGGGTTGGCGAGAGGCAGGGGCTTGTCATCGGCAAGACGGACAAGGAGATTTCCCCTTCGGGTAGTTGAGTTTTTCGGATCAATCTCAGTAGGGATATACTTCACGCTGAGAATATAAGGTAAAGCGCCTTGTATCCGTGGACCCTGTTTCTCGCAGTAGTTGCAGGTCATCTCTCCCTTGCTGAAGTTCGCTTTATCCTTGCATGTTGAATAAGTGTAATAACAAGGTGTGCCGCTTGCGGTGCAAGGGGCTGACCCGAACTGGTTCTGGCAATAATCCAGCTTGAGCTTGAACAGCCAGCAGGGCTTCCTTGAAATATTGGTCTGCTCCGAGAAGTAGCTCATTCCTTCACTCCCACAAGGTTCAGATCCAGGGACCTTGTGTTCGCGGTGTAAGGCATGGACAGCCGTCCCCTGGCCAGCGCCACGAGATAAACTTCCTCGGGATGATTGGTGGTGTCCCAGGCCCAGAAGAAGGGTGAAGGAACATGATTTTGCCAGAATGGGATAAAGGTATTAGCGAGAAAATCCGGGGTGAGCCGCTGAAACCGGACAGAGATTTCCCGGCGCGTATATTTGCTGATCATGCCGAGTAGATGCCCCTCGCGGCTCCATTGTCCTTTGAACTCCTTTTCCTGGCCGTCCGGGTCAAACCCGGGGTCAGGGTAGACTGGAAAGGAAAAATAAGAACCGATGAAGAGCACCCCTATCTGAGGCGATGCCGTATAGCATGACGGAATCAGGAGACGAAAGTAGCGATGCGTGGTTATAGCGAAGGTCTTGAATATTGTACTATCGTCGCTCGGTGTGAAGGGTGAAAGACAGTTAGTCCAGCCACTATCGTCATCGCTGAATTGGAGGACTATATTCTCCGCGCCCTGCGTATAGAGATCATGTCCTGATATGCCGAGACAGGAGACAGTAAGGGTCTCACCTTCTCCCGCATCTATCTTTAACCATTCGGATGCGGCGGTGAATTCAACCTTGAAATACATGTCATGACTGGACGAATACCCCCACCCGGAGAGGTGATCTTCTACTAAATTCCCGTCTGTATAGGGATTGTCACTTTTCAAACGGACCTGATAATAATTGGTGTCATCTAGGTCACCGGTGCGATAGAGGACAAGCGCATAAATTCCAGCGGTCAATTCATGACAGAAATAAAAAGTGTATTCTGCAAAAGAATCCGTAGGATTTGCCTCGTCATCTGAAGACACTAAAAGAGTGTCAGGTATTGGCGGTGAGCCGATGGTGGAATATAAAGCACATTTGACTCTATCCTCAGGATTATTTATTTTTTTGAGCTTGACCGTTATCTTTGTGATAATGCTTGTGCCAGACAGCAGAAATGTCTGGCCTAATTTGTATGTTCCACTTGGCTTTCCGAAAGATTCTAAATCATCTTCCAACAACTGGGTAATATCACCCTCTGAGTTCGCCTGTGTGCCCTTCCAGCGCGTATATGTCCGCCAGTCCCGCAGGTTCTCCTTCGGGTATCCAGTGGCCTCACTGCTCGCGGTGAGCGTGGCCCCGGCTACTTTATTGTCATAAGCAATGATCGGTTTTACGTTGATTGCCATTGTCACCTCCTCTGGAGCCTTCGGTCTCTTCAGGTGGCAAAATCAATATGCACATCGTCATGATAGGCTTCGTTCAGCCCGTCAATCAGTTGTCGGGCAAATTCCTTGGGATGAATCACCACGCCTTCCCCCACATTAACGACCACCGTGGCGCGATGAAGGGATTCTTCCGGGGCACTTTGAGTTTCGGAGAGCCTTTCGCCTCGGGATCTCGGGGCCGAACCGCTCATGCCTGCCGCGCCTTGGCCGGCTCCGGCGCTGGTTTTTGCCGCGGCCGCGTATTGGCTTATGGCAAGGGTGTGCTTGAGACTTGCCGCCAGGTGGGTCGGGTCTTTAGTAGCAAAGAACTGAGCCATCTCTTTTGTCGCCTCTGCGACCTCAAAGGGAATCATGACCTTGGCCTGCTCCTTGATCCCTATTCCCAGGAGTTTGCCCAGGCTCTTGGCCGTGGACTGATAGCTTGTAACCTGGCTACGCTGGGCGTTGATCTTGGTCTCGGTGATCAAGTTTTCCCAAAAAGAGGTTTTCTGCGCCCTGTCCTGGGAGGATTGATCAAGAATAGCCTTTTCTCTATCCGCATACTCCCTGATCAACATCTCCCTGGCCTGAAGGGTTTCCTCCAGGGAGTCCAAGGAATTCTCCGTGTCGGCATCAAAGTCTTTCATAAGTTACTCCTTGCCCGGACTCAAGCTGTTCCAGGATCATCTCGATGATTCCCAGTTTGATCCAATCGAGGAATCCGAGTTGATTTTTTTCCACGGGGTACCCGGCCTTTCGCAAGTGGCGAATTATGAGAAGCCAGAGTGTGTCCGGCGACATTTTCTCCAGCGTGGCCTCAGGGCAATTTGCGCATGTCCAGGGTGCAAAGCGGCTTTGCCTTTCCGGACAATGCTTGCATGTCGGAGTCGGCCCTTGCGCCAGTGCCCGGATGTCCTGTTCTATTTTTTTTTAAGTTCCTCGATGCGGGTGGGAATGTCCGAGAGATGCTGGCCCAGGGCCACGAGCAAAGCTGGAAAGGAATTCCTGACACTCTCTTTCCAGTCCTGCCTGTAACCTTCCTGTCCCGGTTCACTGCTTAAAGACTCTGGTCCGCGGCCTGAGTCAATCATCAGCTCCCCGCTTATAAGCCCCTCAAGACAATTGAACCCCAGTTCAAGGTTGGCCCGCAGGATATCTTCCGCCTGTTGCTCCGGATCGTGGGACTGGTATTTCATTGCCAAAGCACTAAGCATCTCATCCACTGTGGGCTGGCGATAGCGAAGATGAACCCTCTTTTTGCCCAGTTCGATCAAAAGCACTCCTTCAGTCTTTTTCAAATAAGCCATCTGCTTTCCTTGTTAAAGGTAGCTCGCCTGCTGGTTATAACATTTGATGATGACCCCGTCATAAGTGCCGTCATCAAGCACGATCAAGTCACCTTCTTGTGCAAGGTATTTTCCCGATACCGTGATCGGAGCATTGAGAATCCCGCATTTGGGGAGCATGATGTCCGCGCCGAAGTATATCCCGCTTCCCGGATCAATCTCGGCTCCGCGAAGCTGAAGGTATACTGACAGGGACTCTGCTTCCGCATGGTCCTGCTGGTATTGCCGGATCGTATCCTTTAGCTTTTCAGTAATCTTAACGGTTACCAGTCTTCCGCCGCGCAAGCTTTCACCTGCGTGGAGAGCGCCTGATGCATCCGGAACATGTCGGATGTCTATCTCATTGCTCCCCTGGAGGGAAAAGCTAAGTACTTTACCGGGAAGAACTTGTCCCCCGAGCACCTCCTCGCCGTTGTAATACCCGTCCACTATAACCCTGGCGTCCATCAGCTTGAGCGGGGACTCGTCAATTCTTTCTGGAAAACTACACCAGTCCGGCTCCTCCGGGATGTAGTCCACATGGAAATCAATGGAGTCGGTGGATGTGCCTATGGCTGTGGCCAGAGTAATGACAGCCGGCGTATCCGAGGATACGCTTGAGACCGGGGCATGAGTCCAGTGGTCTTCTCCCACATCCCTGGCCCGGACCCGGAACACATTCTCCAGGCGCTCTGCATCGTCTGCGCCTTCCACGGCATTTTCGGCAAGTGTGATCTGGGTCGAGTTGGCCTCGGCTGATACTATCTCATGCTCGTAATTGACCTCGCGTTTGCCCCAGCCTTTGATGTCCGCTGAAATGCTGACCCAGCTTTCTCCAAGCTCCAGTGTAAATCCCTCTATGTGGTTGCCTGAGTAGCGCTCTTTCAAGATTGAATTCCCACGGCGCTGTATAAGGGTAAAGCCGGGGTGATCTATATCCGCGAGCGGGGTTATGGTATGCCGATAGGCGCTGGTGCTTACCGAGGTGGACTCGCAGTTGCCGAAGAAATGTGCCAGGACAAAAGTGAGCAAATCAGGTTTTGCCCTCTTCTGGCTGAGCCCTCCTGCCGCAGTGTGGCTTGCGTAAAAGATGTTGCCCGGAGTTTCGCTCCCTGTGATCAGGTCGCGGTCATCCTCAATAATCCTCTCCAGTCCCAGACCCGAGCCGGAATCGAAATCCATGGTGACACCGTTAGCGGCCTGCGGAGTGCCCTTGGGCGATTCCTTGGTCCTTGTGACCGCGATCCTGCCGGCCTGTTCCAAAAAGATTTTTGCCATGCGAGTGCTCCTTGTATTACTCTTGAGCTAATCGGTTCCAAGATTACATGGAATCCAGAGTTCTCCGCGGACGACAGCCCTTGCCGTTGGTCTTTTAGGGCTTGCTTCTTCCGATCTCGCGGCTTCGAAAAAGGTGTTTCTGAGCCGGGCCAAGAGCACGCCTTCCGAATCCTCGATCGAATCCGGTAGACCCTGGAATGGCTTGTTGCTCTGACTCTGCTCGCGGAAGATTTTCTCCAGACGATGTGCTATCTTCTTGCATTGCTGATTCTCTTTTTGCCGGTCCCCGCCCCGTGTGAGAACAATGAATTCCACATCGAATACTTTTGCCTCACAGCGCATATTGGGTTCATGGACCTCCCTTTTTCCCTTCACCTCCACTGCGATCAGTGGCAACTCATGCTTGCCGTAATACCGGTTTTCCTCCGGCAGGCGGGCCTCAATAGTCCTGACCGGGGGCTCGTCCCCTTCTCTTAGCCCTCCGGAGTTGGTATCACTTAAAAGCGTGGCCACGATCTTAGCGGCCACTTTAAGGTAATCGCCATCTGTCAAAGCCATGGTCAGCTACCTCGCTCCGTCGCCGAAACCTTGGAGCATGGGCGACGAAAGTTTTTCAAGTAAGCAGGTCTTCATCCGGATAGTCCTGCCGGGAAATTTCCGCAGAGTAACCAGCCAGCGGGCCGAAGTAGCCTTCCAGCCGGATCATGGGCACCTTTCCGTTAAGAGGGATCATCTTTTCCAGGTTCGAAAGCGCTTCCTTTGCAAAGGGGCTATCTTCGGTAACCCTGTTATCACGGGCGAGAAACAAGAGGCACTCATGGAGCGTCAACTTGCGGCATATCTGTTCCACCAGTTCCGGGGTCCGAGGGTTATCGCCGATTCCTGAGAAGGGAACCGGATAGCAGGTTCTCAAGTAGGCGTCCAGCTTTCGGCTCTGGTCCGCGATGTAGCGGGTGATCAGGGATTCGGTCAGCTCATCGGGAAGGTCATCCGGGAGTTCAGCCTTGACCCGATCCGCCGTGGTATATAGCGGTTCCTCGCCAAAGCTTGAGATAACCTCGAACGCCACGATGATCGTAGGATACGGCTCCACCTCGGCGCTGTTGACCTTGCCGTAGATACGCGCCTCCACATTTCCGAGCGCGAATTCGGAAAGATCAACCCCCTCTACATAATGGTAATAGCCTTGATCATCGCCCCCCTTGGTGAAAGCGGGGCTGGATGAGGTGGTGGCGGTGAAGCGAAGGGTTCCCTGGGAGTCGCGGAACTCGACTTTCAGGTCCGGGTCATCCCAGTCGAGGTAAACGTAGTGGCCCAGGCCATCTGGCACGCGGAAATCAAAGCGGCCGGTTTCGTTCTGCTGGTATTGAGGCAGAGCAAGGGTCATGGATTCATCTCCTTACAATTTCTGGCGCTCTACGCGCAAGCATAGAAGGTTTGCCTCCACAGAGGTCAATCTTGCCAGGGAATAAAACCCTCTTTGTGTCCCCGTCGCTGTAAAATGTAAACTCCAGGTGCAGGTATCTCCCGAGAGGATTATCCCCGCTTCTAAACTGCGACAGGGTTATCGGATCGCCTGTGAAAGACGGCGTATTATCATCATCCGCATCCCGGCGGATTTTTATCCCATTGTTGTTGAAATCAGTCTCATCTACAAAAAGAATGCTCGAAGCATCCCAGACTGCATCCTTGAGTCCCGTATCCAGCGTCAATGTTGCAGTGGGCTCATCCTGGCTGAAGGGCTTGCAGGCCGCGGTGCGGACATCATAGTTTGAAGGAAGGATATCTTTATACATGATGAACTCATCCACGCAGATTTTGTCACTGTTGATGCAGGCCATGGATGGATGATTGTAATACCCGCCGATGGTGATAAACGGGCAGATGGTCTCATCCAGGGTTTCCAGCATCTTGCCGATAGAGCTCGAGGCAACCTCTGTGCCATCAACACTTATTTTTACATTTCCTGCATACGAGTGAGAGAACCGAATGTGGTAATACTGCGAAGTCACGAGACCCAGGCCGGATGTAGACAGGGTATGATAGTTTCCATTTGCGTCATAAGTGATGAGCCTCAGCTCTGTTCCATTCCGCTCCAGTCTCCAGCGACCTTGTTTGTCAGTGTGATAGAAGTATTCATTGAATATGGTCTTGGTTCCTGTATCCAAATGAAACCGGACAAAGGCCTCTATCGTGAAGTCTGTCAGGTTGTTGTATCTGGCATGGTAAGGTAAGGCCAGAGCCGCATAGTCAGGGCTGTATGTGTAAAGACAACCAGCGCCGAACTTCGGAACTGTATCGTTCCACTTTACAAGTCTCCGGCCTATCCACCTCGCATCATAGGCCGAGTCATTGAACATCCGAGCCCATTTATAAGTCGTATCTATATTACTTTCGTCAAAATGAGATAAAACGAGAATATGATTCCCATCTTCATCGCGTGGCTTGAGCGCAACCTTCGAACAGCCCTCAAGCTTTTCAAGGTTATTATCTGAACTCAGCGTGGCATAAGGGTATATTATAATTTTCTCAAGAGACATTTTTTATATCCTCGGTCTCTATTCTCCTGGCCTCGGCGAGTCTTTTTCCACATGCCGGGCAGGTGAGAGTGTAAGTCTTGGCTTTGTAGTCAAACTTTCCCTCCGGTTTTTTCAACATGTGCGGGACGCTATCGTCCCGCATCCCACAATCGCAACCAGGCACATTGTCCACGTCGTCGACAATAAATTCAAACCGCTCCCCGGTGGGAACATGACAGGCCGTTATGCTTTCATTGGCCATTTTCTTTTCCTTGAGATTCGCCTGGGCCTGTGCAAAACCACGAAGTAATCGCTCCAGCGGTCCGGGCTATGATCTTTTGACGCTGATCCTCCCAGTGGCGCCGGGTTACAGTGATGGCCGTGATATGTCCGCATTCCAGACCAAGATCGGTGTAAATCTTGAAGCCAGCCTGCTTCGCTTTTCTGCAAAAAGGGACATCCTCGGTAACTGTCCGCTCTCCGGTCTTCTGGTAGACCTCGTATTCGAACCATGGCGGCGCGATTGCCTCCAGCACTTCCCGGGAGATCAAGGCCGCGCCCATGCCCACCACATCGCATTCCACCAGATGGCCCATAGAGTCTGGATGCCCGGAATCAATTTCGACAGGGAACATCTTCTGCTCATCGCGGGAGAAGATCTTGTTGGCGCTTACCGGCGGGAACGGTGGTGCTTTCTTGAAATAGAGTCCGCTGATGACAGCGGGTCCGGTCTCGCGCATATCCTGGATCAGACGCGGGATCAGATCAGGGGGGAATGTCATATCCGCATCGAGGAAAAGCATGGCATCAGCTTTTAGATCAAGGCTCTTTTGCCCTAGCCGGTTCCGGTTCAGGTCCAGCGGAAACACGCGGTTGAAAATCTGCCAGAATTTTTTCACTCCCAGTCGCTCCATCCCGTTCAATTGCTCCGGCCTGAACAACCGAGAAAAGGCGATGAGAAAATCCGTCGGGACTTTATCCCAGCTTACCGGTATGCAAACCGCCAGGTTCATCTATCCTCCTTGGGGAGGGAAGGAGGAGGGGAATTCGAATCCCCTCCTCTCCTCCATATCCTTCGGATTTGAATCCAGGGTTAAGAAGTGGCACATCTGCGAATTTGCTTGGACTCACCCACGGCCGCGCCGTACCGTCCCCAGCCAGCCACGGTTTCGGCGTAGGCGAGGATGTCCGGCTCGCTGAGAATGGTCAGGTCCATGCGCAGGCCGCTTTTGATCTTGCGACCCGGCAGGCAGACGAAATACTGGGATGTCTCCGCCTGGGTGAGAGCCTGATTCTTCAAGCGCGTGGTGACGGCAAGGCCGACATTGAAATTCACTTCACTCGTTGCGCTTTGGGCCAGAGTGGTATTGAGTGCATTGCGAACTCTTGCCATGAGCTGAAC
Source organism: uncultured bacterium (assembly GCA_964580655.1). Taxonomy (GTDB): domain Bacteria; phylum RBG-13-61-14; class RBG-13-61-14; order RBG-13-61-14; family CAZOMR01; genus CAZOMR01. The sequence continues at coordinate 10,985 of CAZOMR010000002.1, read as the reverse complement.
CGGGGACACGATGATGAAGCGGGAGTTGGCGTTGACATCCATGCCAAGGGCCTCCATGTCTTCAAGGATGGCCGCGCAAGCATAGTTTATGGTCTCGGCATCACGCACAGCCTTGGTGTCGGAGGCATCTCCCTGCCAGCTCACATCCGAGTCAGCCCTGCTTGAGGAGATAAGGTCATAGTGAGCCTGGGCCTTGTTGGCATACCACCTGGCGCGAAACTCTTTTGCTGTATCCTCAATCTTCCAGTATTCCTCGTCATCAAACCAGAGCTTGGACCAGCCCAGTGCCCCGCCAAAGAGGTCGAAATTTACCGTGACCTTTTCACCTGAAATCTTGTAGACCTCGGCTTTTTCTCCGGGCATAATCGCCTTGAAGCTCAAGCCGGACGACACGTCAAGAATGTCAAAGCCGTTCTTGCGGGAGCTCGTGAAATCAATGACTTCAAAGACCTGCTCCCAACCGATGTCCGGCTCTTCCACCTGGTGGTAGCGGGCAATGGCCTCGATGGGGGTAGAGGGAAAGTCGTTTTTGGTGGTGAACTCCTGAATTCGTGCCCTGATCTGGTCCGCGGCGATCCGGGGCCGATCCATGAAATACTGTACAGCAGAGAGAAACTGGTGCTGTCCCTCGGAATCCTTAAGGTTGACTTTATTCCAGTCAGCGATCATCTTTCCTCGCATCTTTTATCCTCCTTGGGGCTCGTGCTACACAGCGAGGCGCTGCTTCGCAGAGTAGTAAATGTTCTTGGTTTCGATTTTTTCAAATCAGGAAAGCACTATGAGGTCAATCATGAGCTCGTCATCGGAGGTGCCTGCGCTCTCCAAAGCCTTGCCGCATTTGGTATTGCTGGTGCTGACATTGGTGACGCAATTATTGTTGGGATCGAAATAGACATTGCCTCCCGCAGAGAAGCTGATGCCAGCCCCGGTGGCCTTGGGTACCACGACTTTTTCCGCCTCATAAACGAGAACGAAATCCGAGGATGTTCCGACATCCTCAACAGTGACACCGATGGTATCACCCACCACGATCATGTCGCCAGCGCTGTGGGTCTCATCAGTGCCTGTGGTAGCCTTCAAGGTTTTCGCGCTTTCCAGTTTGGTGCGAAGTTTTAGTCCGCTTTCAGTTACCATGGGTATTCCTCCTTATGAATTTTACTGATCTGGTTCTTTCCTATAGGTCCTTCGGAAAAAGAGGTCGGGGAATCAGTGGGTTGGAAAGAATCCCTTGATCCCCGGACAGACTCTCCGATCCCCTCTCCGGCGGAGCCGGAATGGAGGAGGTGGATGAGTAGTAGCGGCGCATTTTCTCCAGACGCTTGAGCTGTTGTTTCAGGCGGCTTGCTACTTGCGCTTCAAACTCCTCATTGCTCTCACCGAAGGAATGGGCCATGTCTTGAATTTCATCCATGAGAAAAGACCGTTCGGTTTGTGAGAGGTTGGCGCGGTCAAGATATTTCTCACCAAGTTCCACCATCTTCGCGGTTTTTCGATTCGTTTCCGCATCCTGCCTCAAGCGTTGCACTTCCAATTCCAGATTTTGAATCTCCCTTTCCCTTTCTATTAGCCTTTCTTCCAGGTCGAGCACCTGACCCTTCTCATTAGAAGTATCAGTGTCCGCGTCGAATTCCTGCACCGCGGCCAGGATACCGGCATCGGCAAAACCGGGGCTCTGGAGCGCCTTTGAGCCAAGCGCGAGCCCTGTAATCTTTTGCACCGCATTCACGATCCACGCTCGTCCGGGTGAATCCGCAGTATCTGAATTAGAACTAGAGCGTTGGAATTCGAGTTCGGCCTCGATACTACAGGTGTCCAACTCGCGGTTGCGAATTCCTTTCCTCGCCTCAGGGTCGGATATGTAAGCTATTCCAATAGCATGAACCTTGCCCCTGACATATCGGGAGACTGCGGCGATCACGCGGCCGACAGGGTTTCGAGGAGAATTGTCTTGATTGTGGAAGAGATATACCGGCACCCCGGAGGCGCTTATGCCCTGTCCTTTGTTTTCGGCTGATAAAGACATTGAATTCAATGTGGTATTGATCCGCTGAACCAGCTCGTGGATGCGCGAGCGCGGCCATATCTTTTCCGCTCCCTGCTTTGCTCCTCGGCGTCCGAGAATTCTGCCAAAGCTTTTACCTTCATGTGCCATGGTCAGGGCCACAAAAAGCGGATGCGGGTCTTTGGCCTTGATGGCCTGATAACGGTCATCGCCGATCAGGGCTCGGACCTCGCCGGATGCCATCTCCTGGATAGCCGCGCTGGTAAATGTCGCTCCGGTTCTCATGCCCATTCCTCCTTGTCCCGGGACGGGGTGGAGTTGATCTCCCCGAGGCCTTCCATCTCCGATTGCGGGTCAATGTCCGGGAGCAAGCTCAGCAAGGTTTTCAGAGAGATGGCGCTTTTTTGCCAGAGCGGAAAATATAGCCGGATCAGGCGATCAATCTGGGCCTGTGTGATAAATTTCATCTTCGGGTCCACGACCCCGGTTTTCAATTCTGGCGATCCGGCCTGCGCATGAAGATTTCGCAGGGCTATTGCCTTGTCGAAGAGCTCTTTGAAGCCCCCGAGCCAGGAGCGCTGTTCAGAGATGCTGATCAGTGCCACTGGTTCCATGGTATTTTCCGCAGTAGCGCGGTTGCTCATGAATTCCGGGAAGCCCAGGAACTGGATGGGCACGCCCGCGCCTCCGGCTAGTATCTTGATCTTGGTCTCGATTTCTTGTCGAATGCTCTCGGCGCCGGCGTAATCCATTCCCACCAGTCGGAATTCAGCGGGACCGGCAAAGACCTTTCCGATCTTCCAGTTTATTCTTGGGCTGAGCAGTCGGTCATAAAGGTCTTTTGCTTCCTGCAGGTCTTCGGTTTTGAAGTAAGGAGTGGGCGAAGCGAAATAGCGGTTTATCTGGCGCCAGTCGCGCAGTGCCTGGTCAATCTCTTCAGCTTCCACCAGGAGTCCGGAGAGAGTGGGGATTCCTTCCCTTGAGTTTATCCGGGCATTGAACTTGATGAAGACCGACCGGTCCGCAGGAATGACCACCTCCCTGGCGCCCGCCGCGGGCGATGGTATTGATCCCTCTGTATGATAAGCCTGCGGGTCATACCTGTATGTGATTTTTGTGATCTGGCTGTATAGATGATCAGCGTAGTGAACCTGGTAACGCGTGTCGTTCCATGAGATATAGCGAAGGCGGATGTTTTCCGAGGCCGTGTCCCAGTCCAGGACAATCAGCACCTGGCCCTCCAACTCCTTTTCAACAGCAAGCTGTTGACCGAACTGGCCGTCGAGCTGATTGAGCTCAATTAGATCGCGAATGAAGGCGAGTTCCCCTGTATAGCGTTCCGTGTCCTGGGCCACGGCTTTAAGACCGCCTGCCATGGTGAAAGCGGCGCGGGTGTCCACTATCCGCTGGATGGTCTGATTTCCGTAGCGGGCGTAGCCCTTGTATTTGCGGATCAACTCCTCTATCAGCTTTTCCCGGGTGTTGTAGGGGTTAGGCGAGGCTTGAGCGGCCAGAGCCTTGTCCCCGGCCTGGAATGTCAGGATGTCAGTAATGTATTCCTGGCTTTTGGCTAGAGAAAGCTCCAAATTCTCAATCCGTTTTTTCAATTCCTTTTTTCTGAACACCGGATCCTCCCTGGAAAGGAAATCTTTTTCCCCTCCTCACCCTTGTAAATTTGTTGCACCGAATTATGTGTTTTGAAGATGACTGGATTAATAACTACGGAGAGACGTCCGGCCATGGCCTGAATATTTGCTCGTAGGTATTTGCATTCTGAGCAAAAGAGGCCGCGCACTCCAGGGCATCAAAGAGGTCGTCGTGAGGTGCTTCTGGAAAGAGCAAGAGTTCCTCTATAAGGTCCTCGGCGCCTTGGTGCGGAAAGAAGATTTTCGCGTTTTCAAACTGTGCCTGGAGCCGGTATGCGCGTGTAATTTTATCAGTATGGCGAAACACGGATTTCACGGGGAGCCCTGTTTCTGAGCGAAGTTTTTGTGCCATGGCCTCCTGATAGGCGTTTGCTTCAACCCCGATGCGAAGCACAGGAGAGTCCTGGCAATGATGTTTCTGATAAAGCCGCTTGATGGTTCTGAATTGTTTTTCAAAGCTCAGCCGTCCGCGGAAAGCGTCAAGTACATATAAACACTGATTGTGATCCTGGCCTATTGTGACATGTGCGAAGTAGTCCGCATGTTCGCGCTGGCTGATGGCCAGGTCTACGGCCTGGAACTTGTTGAGCTGTGGTGGAAGCATATCAAAGTATTGTATCCATTCTTCCTTGAATATAGCCCCTTTCATGGCTTCCACATCGTTCTGATACTGTGAGTTGAATATAGCTGATCCGGATTGCTCTCGTTTCTTTAGCAAGAACTCCAGGGAGAATTTTTCTTCCCAGAGCGCTTTTTCTTTTTTCTGCTCGCTTGCTCCATTTCCGAAGCTCTGGGGCGTGGGCGGCTGTATAGCGCGGGAGATCAGTGTGTGTTTCTTGAATTCCCGCTCCATGAGGTGGCCATAGAGGTCGAGGTAGTGATAGCGGGTTCCGATGAGGTGTATCTTGCCGTGCGGCTCCAGGGTGGGAAGCAGTTCCTTGTAATACCATATGAGGGTTTTCGCGCGTTGCCGGGCGCTTGATCCGTTTTCTTCGTCAATGACATCATCAAGGATTATCAGGTCATAATGCCGGGCGATGACGGGGCCGTACATGCCCATAGCCGTGACCGAGGCTTCCTTTGTCATGAGTCTGCGTGCGGAGATGTCAATTTCGTTTTCACTCCAGGGTGTGCCACAGAGGTTTCCGTAATATTTTTTTAGGTCGGGATTGCCTTCCAGGTGACGCTTGATCTCCCTGAGAAATGCCTGTGCCTGTGCCTGTGTGTTGGAGACGATGAGAATCCTGATATCCGGATTCTGGATCAGGTGCCAGAGAGAATAGGCGATATTAAGAATGGTGGACTTGCCGTGTCCGCGCGGGGCCAGGATCAGGGAGCTGGGATGTTCTTCCTGGAAGAGCCACCAGAGGCGATGAAAATCTTTGAGCTGATACCTGAGCACCCTTGTAATGAACCAGAAGGGGTTGGCGAGATTTTTTCTCTCTGCTTGAATTTCAAAGAATTCCAGCCATTCTTTGAGAACAGCCTGACGGGTGGAAAGGTATTTCATTTTATTCCTGCGAGATAGAATTCACATATTTCAGCAATCAGCTGGCCTTCTGGAATTTTATGATCATCAGTGCTTTCAGCTTCTGCCTGTGCTTCAGCCTTTGCAGGGCTTTGGCGGACAGGTGATGATGCTCTGGACTTGCGCATCTGTGCCAGTGCATGCTCAATGAGGTTCTTCTGCTCCCTTGTGACCACGACGGAGAAGATAACCTGTTTGAGCATTTGTTCCATTTCATCTTCAAGGCGGGTTGTCTGGTCATTTTGTTCCATGAGTTCGAGCATGTCCAGGGATGCCTGAAGGTCATAGCGGTCAAGGGGAAGGACCTGCTCAAGGTCTTCGAGCACATATTCAAGGTTCAGGTCCTGGATGAGCCGGGCAAGTTTTTCCGGCTCGTTTTCACCACGCAGACCATTGAGCTGAAGGGTTTTGATCCTGGCCTCGGTATCAGCCAGCTCTGCCACGAAACAGGGAATTTCTTTTATCTTCAGGGACCTTGCGATTTTAAAGCGGTGCTCGCCATCCACGATCTCAAAGTAGTTTTCTCTTGGCCTGACAAGAATCGGACTGAGCATTCCCCGTTCGGCAATGGCGTTTTTCAGTTTTCGATAGTTCTCCGTAGAAATCCGGTTGGGGTTCCAAGGGTTTGGGCGGAGCTTCTCTGTCGGGATCATCCGGAAGCAGAATCCCTGGAATTCTCCTTGCTCCGTTACTAAAGCCTTGGAGCCTGGACAAGGTGTTCCTTCGGGTTTATCAGGGGGATATGAGGAGTCCATAATAAGCTACCTGTTTCCCTTTCTTCCAGAGGATTTTGAAGAGTTCTATGCGAAAGCTATGGGTATGTGCCATCTCGAGCCAGAATTGCCGGATGAGCTTTTCATATCCGTGTACCAGGACAGGGTTGTATCCAGTGCCACCGGTGTTTGAGCCCGAAGGATATGGACATGAAGAGTAAAGCCCGGGCGAAAAGCGGCGGCCTCGCTGACAGGATATTTTGCCGCCATCGGTGGCGAATATCAGGGTCGGTCCTTCCAGGCGGTAGTGGGCGAAGAAGGTCTTGACCTGAAGGTTAGGCGAGCCATAGGCGTCGAAATCTACCAGGTTGATTTGAGGAATATCCTTCACCATCTTTTGCAGGAATAAGCGGTTATCCATCCTGTGAAGATGAATGCGTGGGCTAGAGACCCTTGGCAAGTTTTTTTCCAGGGATGCGAATTTTCGCGAATCTTTTTCCACGCAATACAACTCCTCGAATTCTTGATACAATACGCGGGCAATCTCCCCTCTGCCTGCGAATAAATCCAGTGCAGTTTGAGGATGAATGCGAGAAAGCATGGCCTTGCGCAAAAGGAGCTTGAGATATTTATTGCCGTGGTCAACTGTTTGAGTTTTTTCCGTCATGTTAATTTGATTGAAATAAAACTTTCAGCCTTGACATATAAGCAGAGATTTTGAATAATGAGGTCATTCCCATCAAGCAGGAATAGCCGATGAAGGATAATTCTGGACACTCGAAGGATAAGGACTGGGATAGAACCCAGACTGAGGCCGAGATAGAGGAAGCAGGGATGGAGTTGCGCCGGGAGCTTGAAAAGGCATCGGAGCGGGAGTATCAGCGTATGGCCGCTGACCTGCGGTGGGCGGTGCTGGATTTCATGGATGCGAACCCGGACATGGCCCTGCCCGATGTGGCGAGACATTTCGGGCTCAAGGAGGGCAGTATCCGGGCCTGGAAGGCCCATGTTACCATGGGCACTTACCGCCAAAAAAAGGAGCGCGAGGAGAAGCGAATAGAGCAGAAACAGCAGAAGCTCTTTGTGCCCAGAGGCAAAAAGGGAATCAAGCCCGGGTTTATCGAGCGCAAGCGCTATACGCGCTTCATTCACTACTTTGACAAGACCCCTGAAGGGATCGTGTGTCCCCACTTTTTCATTCTCGCCCATGCCAACGGTTGTCCTTACGAATGCCAGTATTGCTATTTGAATCTGACCCTCCGGCATTACCCCTCGCCTACGGTCTTCTCCAATACGGCGCGCATGTTTCAGGAGATACGAGACTGGTTGATCTCGCAACAGAAGCCCTCGATGCTTAACTCGGGGGAGTTGTCTGACAGCCTTGTCTGGGATGAAGATACCGGGTTTAGCTTGAACATAGTGCCGCTTTTCGCAGACCAGAAGCGGCACAAACTGCTTATGTTGACTAAATCAACAAAGATAAAAAACCTGCTTAAGCTTTCTCCAACCGACCGTGTAATCACCAGCTTTTCTATCAATGCACCTGAGGTATCCCGGCGGTTCGAAAAGGGGAGTCCCTCTCCGCTCAAGCGACTTGAGGCCGCGGCAAAACTCAAGGCCGCTGGCTGGTCCTTGCGGTTGCGCATTGATCCTATTATCCCTGTCAAAGATTGGCCCCGATATTACCAGGAGCTCATCGAGCCTATCAATGAACTTGAGCCGGAAACAGTAACCCTGGGCACGCTTCGCTATTTCAAGAACCTGCTCAAATTCGCTCGCTACGGCTCCGGGGTATTCAAGTATGGCCAGGACCAACACGACCCGGACAACCGTATCCGGATTCCTTTCAATGAGCGGAAGCGAATCTATGAGTTTTTCATGGAGCGGCTCAAGGTCAACAAGATCGGGCTCTGCAAAGAGACGGTGGACATGCACCGTGAACTGGGTCTGCCCGGACCAGAGCAATCCTGCAACTGCTCCTATGATTGATCCTCCCCTCCAGGCCTAGGCTCATCATCCTGCATCAGGTTCTTCTCGTAGAGCTTTTTTCGTAGCAAAATCATAATTTGCTCCTGAACCTCGGGATTGTCCAGGGCGTCCCTGAATAAGGGAATCTCTCTCAGAACCTGGAGCACCACGCTCAACGGAGCTTCTCCTGGAAGCGTGCTCTCTCGTATTTTTTCCCGGCGTTCAAGTATCCTCACCATCTTTTCCACCAGGCTAAGATATGATGTCACCTTCTTTATCTGGCTGTCATCCAGGCTGGCCGATTTCCCGACTGCGCCGGATTCATCGCGCGCGAAAAGCGCCTGCAGATGAACCCTCTTGAGCACCTCCAGCTCCTTCAGAATCTCCTCTATATGCGAAAGAGCCGGGCTTTTATCCTCTCCAAGCTCCCAGTCAGTTGTCATAGGACTTTCAGCTCGTGTTTGAGAAACCAGGCCGGAGGGTCCGGCTCCGCGATCAACCACCATTGCCCTTCGGACGATTGCTTGGTTAATCGGTATTCATCCCAGAGAAGCTTAATCCGTTTTCTACGACGCCTTTGCATCACTCTATCCCTCACCCTTGTAAAAAAGTTGCACCGAATGTTAGGGTGATCAACAGAGTTGAAAGCAAGCTGTAAGTGGTGTGAGACAAAAAGATACGAGGGGCTTTCAATTCTGGTGAGTTAGAAGGGAAAAGATAAAAAAAGTGTTGCGAGGTAAAAAATTTTTCAGGCTAGGCTTTGTCTTTTCCGAATTGTTTGCGTGACTTGACCTCAGAGGGCATTATCCTTATAATATATTTGCATTTTTTCTCTTTCGGGTTTAGGAAGTTTTCTTCAGGATGTAAGTATGGTTTCCCCTGAACAGATTGATCAATTCTTTCATCCTCGCTCCGCGGCCGTGGTGGGGGTCTCGGATAAAACGGGCAATGCTGGCAGGATGTTTTACGAATCCCTGGTTCGGCATGGTTTTTCCGGCCCGCTTTATGCCATTCATCCGGAGCGTGACGCGAGTGGTATCCCGACTTTTCGCAGGCTTGTGGATGTTCCGGGTCCTGTGGACTACATCATCATCTGCGTGCCCGCCTCAAAGGTTGAGTCGGTAATCCATGATGCAGTGGCCAAGCGCGTACGCTGTGCCACCATTTTCTCTTCCGGCTTCGCCGAGACTGGCAATGAAGAAGGCCGCAGGCTTCAAGACCGGATTGTCGAGATAGCCACCACCGGCGGGCTACATCTGATCGGCCCAAACTGCATGGGCATTCATCATCCATCAGCCGGGCTAAGCTTCAGGCACGACATGCCCACCGAGGATGGTCCTGCGGGCATGGCATCCCAGAGCGGGGGTCTGGCCATCTCCGGGGGCATGCTTGCGGCTCTGCGAGGGACTCCTTTTGGAAAGATCATATCCTACGGAAACGAGAGCGACCTGAGCGGTCCGGACATTATCCGTTATTTCATCCAGGACGAGGAGACAAGGGTAATCGTGGTCTATGCCGAGGGCACGCGTGACGGCCGCGATCTGGCGCAGGCCCTTATTGAGGCTGGTCGGAGGAAGCCCCTGATAGTGCTCAAGGGTGGCCGGAGTGTAGAGGGGGGTCGGGCAGTAGCCTCACACACCGGTGCGCTTGCCGGAAACCAGGTTGCGTGGGATGCCGTGTTCCGCCAGGCCAATGCCGTGGTTGTCCCGGATATGGATGAGATGATTGACACGATTGAGGCCTGCATCAAACTCGACCAGCCCCGTGGCCGGAATCTGGCAGTGCTTACCATTTCCGGAGGCTTCGGCGTAGTAGCCACTGATCTGGTGGCCGAGGCTGGTTTCCGTATTCCCGCGTTTTCGCCACACACTGCCCGATCCATTGGCGAACATATAAGGATGCCGGGAACATCTTGCAAAAACCCGCTTGATCTTGCGGCCAATATATTCTGGCTGTCCGATCACACGCCGCTGTTCAAGGCCATCAATGATGATCCTGACATTGACGCCCTGCTCCTGCTCATGAGTATGGAGTATGTCGCGTTCGATGATGCCGGGTTTGGCGATTTCACTAACTGGTTCTTCAAGGTGTTCCTGGCCGGGCTAAAGAGCTTCAAAAGGCCCGCGGCATTTGTCTTCTTCCACTCCATTCACTCTGAGAGCCGGCTCAAACTCGAACGGAGGATACTTGATGCTGGTTATCCCGTGTTTCCCACAGTTCAGAGGGCACTCGCCGCACTCCGCCGTCGCATGATCTTTTAACGGAAAAAGGGGTCAGGAGTCAGACTTTTCTTATCTTGTGCACCAGTCAGCCGGATTGGTGGTAAAGTTTTGAGGCGGGAGGGACTCGGAGAGTCCGGTGTTTAGGTGGATAAAGACCAGTTGGCGAAATTTGCTTTCTCCGGCAGTAAGAGGCCTTTTTTGTATCCCTATAAAGTTTTGAGTTCCGACAGCAGGCGTGACGCGTCCCATGGGATCAAAGAGCACGTATTCCAGGTTAGTCCCAGAAGGGCCTGTGGAATTAAAGATGCAGGTGAATTGATTGTGCTCGTGGAGGAGATGGGGTACGAAATTATGCTCGTAGTGATCATGATTGCCGTCTTCGTCTTTGATACTAGCGGAGCGGGCCTCGATCACGCGGTCATAAGCAGTTGAATCTCCCTCAAGGACATTATTCGACGGATCGGTATCCGTATCAGTAAACATTCCATCGCCTACGGTATCCTTGAATATAAAATAGTAACTCCTCATATTGGCTTGCCTTTTGAAAGCGATTCCATGGGGAACATTTGTAGAGATTGCCATCAATTTAGCGAGTTGTAGTTGTTGCTCCAGTGCACGGACATCTCCCTTTACCCTGATTTCCTCAATCTGTGCCAGATAAACGCTCACCGCTATGGTTGAGGTGATGCCGATGATGGCGAGTACGACCATCAGCTCCATCAGGGTAAATCCGGATTTTTTGGACTTCTGTCTCTTTCCCCTGTCCATGCCTTTCTCCTTTCGTAACACGATGCTGTAGCCTTGCTTAATATAATAGCAGATATTTAGCCTCTATGTCAATCCGCGTTCTTTTGGCAGCGATTCCGCAAACCATCCCCTTGATGATGAATAAGGTGGCTGGCTGAA
>CAZOMR010000001.1:42557-48418 GCA_964580655.1 uncultured bacterium | reverse complement strand
AAGCAGCGCCTCTACGGCCGAGAATGAAAAAAGTCACCATTTATGTCGCACACCCCTTGTTTTCGGGCCTGCAACATAAACTGAAAGCGAAGAAATAAAAACTGTTAGATGCTCAGAAAAGAGCGCGCTGAATTCTTCACCCCTGTTTTACCACTGGCTTAAATCAGCCCCTGAAATCGGGCTCACATCGTGGCTTGAGCCGGGTCTCGCATACCAGTAAGCTACCGCGGTCAGGTCCACGGTTATGGTCTGGGTCCAATGCCAGACCTCCATGTCAAAACGAAGGGATTCCTGAAAAGGGATATTGTCAAGTATCTGCCAACGATACTGTGAGCAGATATCCCCTCGGTTCGGGTCCAGCATTGTCGGCTTCCATATCGGGTTGAATCCAAAGAAAGCCATAGCCAGCGGGCTGGTCCGCAGTTTCCTCGTGACCCCGTGATAGGCATGCCAGAAAGTCTTCCAGTCAGTACCCCATGCATAGCCGAAATAGTCCTCTGTCCCTGTGCCAAAGGTGCTTGGAAATTCCTCCCCGTCTACATAAACCTTCTCGTCTCCCTCACCCCACCATGTAGTCGGGTCCGGATTGCGGATCGAGAGTTCCATGCCCACGAAACGACCCGTTCCCCTTACAGAAAGCATTGTCCAGTCGCTGAGCGGCCTGGTGGGATAAAATTCTTCCATCCTGAATCCGGCATGGAAATAAAGGCTCCGGTTATCCCAGTCCCGATGAGCAACCACTGCCCTGCCTTGTATCTGGAGGTGAACATCAGAATAATTGGCCAGCCTCAAGACTGCGGAATTATCAAAAGGCATTACCCAGCGAGAGATCAGCTTTACCCCTTCCGGGGTCTTTTGCATCTCAAGTGGGAGGGAATTATATGGATTGACCCCTGGCGAAGTCCCGAAGAATGCACCGAGCGGACTCCATATACCCGGTTTGCCCTCATCATCCCAGTACGCGCTGATCACGCACTCCTGGAGGAGACGGTTAAGCCCGGATTTTCCACCCGGGTCATTCAGATCAATCTCCAGACCGTAAATTGCGGCCGGGCCTGAAAATTCTCCAAACACCCGCTCCTCGCCCGGAGACACGGTGAGAGAAAAGCTCTTCTCAATCGCCTCTTTCGGAGCCGAGATAGAGGGGCTTGTGAGCTTCTCCGCAACATCCTTGATTTTAAAAGCCAGGTCCTCAAGCATCTTCGGCTGAAAGGTCTCAACAGGAGTGCCCTCGGGATAGGCCCGAATATTGATATGATAATAGCGGCCAAGCTTTTGCGGCTCGGGTTTGTTACCCGGAGGCGACAGGGTCACCTTACAGCTTTTTTGAAAAGGGATTGGGAAGATCATGTTGAAGCCCAGGTTCCGTCTTTGGGCAAATGCCGGTCCGAAAGGCTTGACCTTTCCGCCCAAAAGCCTTCGGCCAACCCCTTCTATCACCGGTTCCGGATTATCATCCAGGTAAATGCGCCAGATGCCCTTTCCCGCGTTTGCGGACCAGATGCGGACAATCACGCCCGGGCCATTGTAATCCGCCATAACATACTCCAGGCCGCGCTCTGTTTTCTCCTCCCTCAAATAGTAGCCCCTGTCCACATTGGCAAACCAATCCTGTCTCTCGCCATTCTCTATCCTTGAACGCCGGTCATAACTGGAAAACTGGAACTCCCTTTCACCGGGATCAGGACTATGAGTGAGCCACTCCAGCTCCGTCATCTCATCCATCAGCCTCTCCAGGGTGATAACCTCACTCTGGGCACAGAGCAATCCGGGTATCATCATAAAGGCCGCGGCCAGAGCAGAGATTCCTCCGCAGTACCTCCATTTGTTCCTTGTTCTCATTAGTTGCCCTCCTGTATCATGATTTTATTCTGCTTTTCCTTTTCATCCGTATTCTTCGCGTGCCTGAAAGAGCCTTTCCACTATCTCCTGTTCCTCGACTATCTCTACACCCAGTGCGACTTTTGGTTTGATCTTTCGGCCGTGAAAATCCGACCCTGCGGTTATCAGCAATCCGCGGTCCGTGCAGACCCTTAAGAAATATTCAGTAAGCTCTCTTGAGTGATAGCTTGAATAAACCTCCAGTCCTGCCATGCCGGCATCCACCAGTTCATGGATATAAGATTCGGGCGTGTCCGATGGATGTGCAAGTATTGGTATCCCCCCGAGCTTTCGCACCTTGCTTATTGCCTGACATGTGGGCTGAGCCTCAAGGGGCACGAATGCCGGCCGACCTGCCTTTAGATAGTCCAGATAAAAATTCAGGTATGGAGAATCCGCACGGTCTCCGTCAATGAAAGCCCGGACCCTGTGATCATCCTTGTTCTCCGGCCTGCTCGCAAGCGCCTGCACATAACTATTTCCTGTGGGAAGCCTGCCCTCGGAAAAGCGCATCAGGTCATCGAACTCGATAGCAAACCCGATTGTCTTCAGCTTTTCAACGCGCTTTTTCGTCTGTTCGATCTTGGCCACGAATATCTCTTGCATCCAGGCCTCGCATTCAGGCTCGGCATAATCCACGAAATAGCCGAGCAGATGCAGGTCCCGGTCCTTGTATACGGTATCCAGTTCCACGCATGGGATAAAAAGGATTGCAAACTCGCGGCCCATTCGCTCGCCCTCTTCCAGGCTCTCCACTGAATTGTGATCCGCAAAGGCCAGGGCCCATATCTTCAACTCCCTTGCCATGTGGAATATCTCACCCGGTGTATGCTGTCCGTCGGAACTGGCAATGGTATGAATATGAAGGTCAATCATCCTGTGTTTCAAAATATCAGAATGGTCATGTCCTGGCAAGCCTGTCTAAATGATTTTTGGCCGAATAGAGGCGCACCTGCGGTCTAAAACACCCTGCGGTAAATCTCCAGGATTTCATCAGGCCCTGCTGGCCTTCGAGGGTTCGTGTACATGGCGCCGTCAGCCAGGGCCAATTGCGCGCATGCCGGAAGGCCATCCTCCTTGACACCCACCTCGCTGAGCCTTTGCGGAATCTCGAGTTCGCGGGTTAAAGCTCGAACCTTCTCAATGGCCGCAAGTCCGTCCGCTCTTTCATCGCGGGATGGAGTCAATCCCATGGCTCGTGCCACAATAGCCAGCCTGTCCGGGACTAATTCAAGGTTATAGGCCATGCACTCGGGCAAAAGCATGGCATTGGCCAGGCCATGCGGCACACCGAAGTACCCGCCCAGGGCATGGGCCATAGCATGCACCACACCTACAAGGGCATTCTGAAAGGCCATTCCAGCCTCAGTGGCCGCGATCAGGTTCATGCTCCTCGCCTCAATATCAGAGCCTTGCTTGCAAGCAAGTGGCAGGTTGATTAGCAATAGACCAATAGCGTGACTTGCAAGTGCATCTGCGGGCGGCATGTGGCTTATGCTGACCATGGCCTCGATGGCGTGCGTCAGTGCATCCATGCCTGTGCCTGCGGTGAGCCCTGCCGGCATGGTCAGGGTCATCTCCGGGTCAAGTATGGCAACAGGCGGGATCAGATTTCTATCCATCAAGAGTCCCTTGATATTCTTCTCGTGATCTTTGATCATTGCCATGGATGTGACTTCACTGCCTGTGCCAGCGGTTGTGGGGATGGCTATATGAGGTTTGACCTTCTCGCGCACTTTGAATAGGCCAATATATGGTCGGATGTCCGGCTCCTGCTTGGCCAGGAGTACACCGATTGCCTTTGCGGTATCCATGGAACTCCCTCCTCCTACGCTCACCACTGCATCCGCTCCAGCTTCCAGGGCCATAGCCGCTCCCTCATTGACCAGCTCCAGGCCCGAGTCCGGCCTTACCCGGTCAAAGACAGCGGCCAGATTTTTCCCCAGAGACTCCTTCACCGTGTTCACCATTGCGGAATCCTTCATGGCCTCGTCCGTGACCAGGAGCGCCTTCTTTGCCCCAAGCCCTGATAGCTCTTTTTCCACAAGCCTGGCCGCTCCTCGCTCGAAGATGATCCTGCCCGGACTTTGAAACTTGAAACTGAGTCCCTTCTTCTCCATCATCTTCCCCTCCATTCTGTCTTTCATACCTCAACCAGCACCGGCACCACCACAGGCCTGCGCTGGATCGCCTTCTTGAAGAACCTGCGCACAGAAATCCGGACTTCCTCCCGCAGTGCCTCGGGGTCGGACCGCACCTTCATCGGAAGACGGCGGAATTCATTCTCAAGACTGTTCCGGGCCGCGTCAAAGAGAGATTGGCTCTCTTCTTCAAAAATGAAGCCCCTGCTCCAGAACTCCACAGGCTGGATCAATTTCCTGGTCCGGGCGTCCATCACAAGCCTGGCCACGAGCACACCCTCCTGGCCCAATTGCCGCCTCTGTCGCAGTATGGAGTCGCCTATCTCGCCCATGCTTTTACCGTCCACAAGCAGTGGGCCGGTCTCGATCTTTCCCGAAATCCCGCCGTGTTTTTCATCAAAGGTAATGATGTCGCCATCCTCTGCAAGCAAACAGCGGTCTCGGGGTATTCCCATGCTCGTTGCCAGTTGAACATGCCGGACCAGATGGCGGTATTCCCCGTGTATGGGCACGAAATACCGGGGCCGGGTCAGGGACATCATCAATTTCAACTCCTCCTGGCTTGCGTGCCCGGAGACGTGTATCTCGGAAACCTTCTCGTAAATCACATTTGCTCCCCTGCGGTAGAGCTCATTGATCAAATGGTCTATGGCCTTTTCGTGACCGGGTATGAACTTGCTTGAAAAGACCACCGTGTCTCCGTGCTTTATCTTTATCTGCTTGTGCTCACCGCGTGCGACCCTGGCCATCACAGAGAGCGGCTCTCCCTGACTGCCCGTGGTTAGAACAACTATTCTGCGATCCTTGATCCGGGAAAGTTGCGAAATCGGGACTAGAAGGTTCTGGGGAATCTGCAAATAACCCAGCCTGGATGCGATGCGTGTGTTAGATTCCATACTCCGGCCATGCACCACCACCTTGCGGCCGAAACTTCGTGCAACATCCATGACCTGCTGAATCCGGTGGATATTTGACGCGAAGAGAGCCACGAGCACCCGGCCTTTAGCATCCTGAAAAACCTCGGACATGGCCCGACCTACTTCCCTCTCAGACGGGGTATAGCCTTCCTGCTCCACATTGGTGCTGTCCGAGAAAAGCGCGAGCACCCCGTGCTCGCCATGCCTGGCAAAGGCGTTCAAGTCCATCCGCTTTCCGTCCACCGGTGTGGGGTCAAGCTTGAAGTCCCCGGAGTGGATTACCGTGCCCACGGGAGACCGGATCGCCAGACCAAGGCCGTCAGCAATTGAATGGCTCACCCGGATCAACTCGACCTGCATGTTCCCGAAGGATAGCGTCTGACCTGCTTCCACCTTGACCAGCCTGGAGGTTTTGGCAAGATCAAACTCCTCCAGTTTGTCCCGGATCAGGCCCAGGGTCAAGGCTGTGCCATAGACCGGTGCGGGAACCCTTGGCAGTATATACGGCAGTGCGCCTGTGTGATCCTCATGCCCGTGCGTGATAAGATAAGCTTTCACACGGTCTCGATTTTGTTCCAGGTAGGAAAAATCCGGCAGAACCAGGTCCATGCCTAGCATATAATCTTCCGGAAACATCAGTCCGCAGTCCACCACAAGCAGGTCTTCCGCGAACTCGAATACCATCAGGTTCATCCCGATCTCGCCAAGGCCTCCGAGGGGAATCACCCTTAGTTGAGGCTTTTTCACGCTAGATTTCTTCATTGCGGCTTACGCTAATCGCTTTCAAAAAAATTGTCAAGTTCATAGTGCACAGGGGCGACCCAGACGGGCTGTAGGCCGGCCAGTCGCCCTTACAAAAGCTGTGCAGGGTTCAAGCGTCTTGAGAAACATGGAAGAGTAAAGGGGTAAAGATCTCAAATCT
>CAZOMR010000001.1:0-42457 GCA_964580655.1 uncultured bacterium | reverse complement strand
CAGATCTCAAATCTCAGATCTCAAATCTCAGATCTCAAATCTCAGATCTCAAATCTCAGATCTCAAATCCCGGATTCCAGATCTCACTGCCTTTTATGCCGGTCTGATTTTTATGCTGTTATTTGTTCTTCTCAAGCAGTTCCTGGTATGAAAGCTCCAGAGATATGTCATGCACCTCTGAAATCATTCGCTATTGATGTTTAAGGTTCAAGAATTTTTCTATCAATACAATCATGCTGTTTATCTTTTGATAATGCGGCTTTGGGCCCGCCTCAAGTATCTGCTCGACCAGAAGCACGCCGAATGTTTCGCCCTCGTGTTTAACCGGGAATCCCCAGCAATCCGAGCCGTTTCGGCCCCTGTAGCAGGTAGGCTTTTCGGGCAGGCCCTTTTCTTTTATCAAGGACATTAAATCTTTGCCTGGGCTCAAGCGGTATGAGCAGACATTCTCTCCGGAAGGCCCCATAAGCGCGCAAGGTAGTTCAGCCAGTGTTATGACATGATCGAGGTAAACAGAGGCTTCGTCATTGAGAATGGCCTCTCGGAAGGTGAGTTCCCGGTCGAACTTATGCTCTTGAGTTTTTTCCATTCGTTTTTCTTGTTCCTTATATTCAAGCAAGGTTCTATCCTCCTTGATTCAATAAATAGCTCTGGTTATTCTGGTTGATGATATATTCTTCGGTAAGTGCGTGTTCAATCACCTCTTCCAAATAGCTCACCTGAAACGGCTTAAGAAGGAAGAACTCAGCTCCGAGTTCCCTGGCCTTATCCAGAATTTCATCATTGCCGAAAGCCGACATAAAGATCACCGGGATGTCTCTGGTCGCCTCGCGATTCCTCAGGCCCTCCAGGAGTGTTATGCCGTCCAGCTTTGGCATACGGATGTCGCTGATTATGAGGTCCGGGTGGAGGTATTCACAAAGTAGAAGCACATCAAAGCCGTCTTCCAGGGCCTTGACTTCAAAGCCGCGCGAACAGAGGAATCGCTTGATGGCATTTCTCAAAATCGTGTCGTCGTCTACCACGAAGATCAATTTCTTTGTCATTGATTCTATCCCCTTTCTTTTTTGAGTGGACTCAAAAGTAATCCTGTGCGGCATCAAAGACGAGCCTCATACATGTTCCCCTGCCGACCTCACTTGTCACCTCGATCCTTCCACCGTGATCACGGATGATGCCCCAGCTCACGGATAAACCGAGACCTGTGCCCTTCCCTTCCGGCTTTGTCGTAAAAAACGGATCGAATATCTTGGCTCGAATTGATTCGGGAATGCCTTCCCCCTGATCCTCCACTTCCACTATCAGTCCGCCGTTTTCGGTCTTCTTGCCTCTTATACTGACGGTTCCTCCTTTTCTCATGGCCTGTTGGGCATTGGTAAGCAGGTTGATAATCACCTGCTGGAGCTGGTTGGGATTGCCTCTCAATAAAGGGAGTTCCGGGTCGTATTCCTGCGTGATCTGGATATGTGAATCTCGAAAGATATAGCCGATAAGGTTCAGGGAGTGCTGGAAGATCAGGGGGATGTCCACGGGTTCTCGTTTTTTATTGACATCCTGCCTGGAGAATTTCAAGAGGTTTTGCACTATCTCCTTGCACTGAATTGCGGCCCTCTCAATGGTCTTAAGATCATCCACCGCATCTTTATTACCCTCAAGTTCCATGATCAGAGTTTGGGTAATCCCCATGATTCCTGCCAGAGGATTATTGATCTCATGTGCTATCCCGCCGGCCAGGAGTCCTACCGAAGCCATCTTTTCCGATTGAATCAACCTGGCCTCTGCTTGCTTCAACTCACATGTTCTTTCCTCCACCTTCCTCTCCAGGTTCTGATTGAGGTCCCATAGCTCCCCGTTCTGCTCCTCGATGATCTGCATCATCCTCTCATTGTCCTTTTTCAAACTCCATTTCATCAGTCCCTGTCGGATGGTGGCCTTCAGGTCCTCGTCATTCCAGGGCTTTGATAGAAAGCGGTATATCTCCACCTTGTTGATAGCCTCTTCCGCTGTTTTCAGGTCGCTGTATCCTGTTAGCATCAACCTGATCGTGTCGGGGGAAATCTCGCGGGCCTTCTCAAGAAACTCGATTCCTGTTATCTTCGGCATGCGCTGGTCTGATACGATCATCTGGACCGGTTGCGAATTCAGTATCTCCAGGCCTTCAGATGCGGAGCTGGCAGTAATAATCCTGTATGGCTCGTGTCGGAGCACTCGTGCAATAGAGCGGAGCACATTTGACTCGTCATCCACGAACAGCACGCTCAATGACCTGAGTCGCTCGGACCAGTCCTTGAGCTCGGCGTTCTCAGCCGTGTCCTCTCTCGCGGCATCGCTTGCGTAACTCATGTTTCTATCGGCAAACTAATTGTAAATGTTGAGCCCTTTCCAGGCTCGCTCTCCACCTTGATCTCTCCGCCGTGCTTTTTCACTATTCCGTAAGAGATGCTCAATCCGAGGCCTGTGCCTTTTCCCACTTCCTTGGTAGTGTAAAAAGGGTCGAAAATATTCTTGAGATGATCCTCGCTTATCCCCTTTCCCGTGTCCTTGATCTCCACATTCACATAGCCGTCCCCTGTCCATGTGCGAACATGAATTTTTCCCCGGGCCTTGATTGCCTGGGCCGCATTGGTCAGGATATTCATGAAGACCTGGCTCAGCTCCCCGGGATAACACTTGATCTGGGGCAACTCTCCGTATTCCTTTTTCACCTCGGCTTTGTACTTTAGTTCGTTCCACACCATGTTCAGTGTGCTTTCCATGCTTTCATTGATGTCCGCCCATTCCGCCTTGTATGCCGGGGTATCTGAAAGTTTACCCATGCTTTTGACAATTTTACTTACCCTGTCCACCCCTTCGCGTGTCTCGCGTATAAGGGCCTGGAAGTCCTCAAACAGGTAGTCAAGGTCCAGTTGTTGCTTCAGATCAGCAAGCCTTTTTCTTTCTTGATCCAGCTTTTTTGCATCAAGCTCATTAATTTTTTTGAACACAAGATCATCGTAAACGCGGAAGGCCTGAAGCATGCTTTCGTGATATTCGTTCAGGACATTCAAATTGGCGTGGATGTATCCAAGTGGATTATTGATCTCATGTGCCATTCCCCCGGCGAGCCTTCCGAGGGACGCGAGCTTTTCCGTTTGCGCCAGGGTGATGAAGATTTTCTCCTTCTCTTTCTCTGCCCGCTTGCGCTCCGTGATGTCTCTTGCAATCCCCAGAATTGCGTAAGGCTTTCCATCCTGATAAATAACAGACGCCTTGCTCTCGACATCTATATATTCACCGTCTTTGCATTTCAATTTGAACTCTGTTAACTCTTTTTGAGAACCTGTTTCTTTTAATTCTTCAAGAGATTTAATGGCCTCTGGCATTTGGTCCTGAGACAGTAAGGATGCGAAATCAAGACAAAGAATATCCTCCTTTTTGTATCCGAGCAGATTCAGGGCCGCGGGGTTTGCGTCAATAAATTTTCCCTCAAAATCACTGATGTATACTAAATCAAGTGAGCGGTCAAACAGTGCCTGATACCTCTCGTCGCTCTGGCACAAATTCTCTTCCGCGCGCTTTCTGTCCGTGATGTCCCTGATCGAGCACGTCAATCCTGCTTTCTGGTCATCATCATCGTAGATGACAAAGGCATACACTGATACCGGGAGAATCTCGCCGTTTTTCATCTGTGCCCGGGCGTCATTCATCTTGATGGTTTCAGTTCGCTTACATTTTCGGATCGCCTCAACGAGTATGCTGGCCTCTTCAGGGGGAAAGAATTTATTCATGTTCAATCCCTGGATTTCCGCTTGACTCTGGTATCCTGATAATTTCACAAACGCGTTATTTGCGAATTCAAGTTCGGCTTCAATGTTGAAGATTGCTATTCCGTCCTGGTTGGAATCAAATGCGCATTTGCAAATTTGTGCGAATACTTTTTCTTGTTTGTCTTCAGAAATACTTTTCATAGCCAGGTTCTCCTAACCCTGTATGCTCTTGATCCTTTCGGCATCCTGGTCCTTTGAATCCAGACCATCAACCGGGAGCATGATCGTAAAGGCGCTTCCCTTTCCGGGCTCGCTCTCCACCTTGATTTCCCCCCCGTGCTTTTTCACTATTCCGTATGAGATGCTCAATCCGAGCCCTGTGCCTTTTCCCACTTCCTTGGTAGTGTAAAATGGGTCGAAGATTTTGCTTATCTGTTCCTGTGTCATTCCACATCCTGTGTCTTGTATCCGTATGCACACATGGTTGTTCTCATTCCATGTGCGGAGTTCAATCTCTCCCCTGTTCTCGATGGCCTGTGCCGCGTTGATCAGTATATTCATGAACACCTGGCTCAGCTCCCGTGGATAGCACTTGATCCTGGGCAACTCTCCGTATTCCTTCTTTACCTCGGCCTTGTATTTGAGCTCGTTCCACACTATGTTCAGTGTGCTTTCCAGTCCGGAGTTGATGTCCGCCCGTTCCGGCTCGCCTTTTGACGGGTGTGAAAATTCCTTGAGGTTTAGAATAATGTTTTTGACCCTCTCCGCTCCCTCCCTTGATTCCCGGATCAGTGCATCTAAATCATCAAACAAGTGAGGAAAATCCATTTCATCCCTGGCTTCCTGTATCTGCTCTAATTGTTGGCCTATGGGCCCTTTCGGATTTATCCTGCTGATGTCCGAGAACAGGGTCTCGTAAGCATGGAAAATCTTTTTCAGGTCTTTCCGGTAGTCGTCAAGCACATTCAAATTGGAATTTATGAATCCCATGGGATTATTGATCTCATGTGCCACGCCTGCGGCAAGCTGTCCGATGGATGCCATCTTCTCGCTCTGCAGGAGTTGCATGGTCGCGTTTTCCAGTTCCTTGTGCTTCTTCACCAGTTCGCGGTTTTTCTGCTCGAGTGCATCCCGAAGTCGCTGTCTTGCAATTCCCACGGCCAACTCGTTTGCGACCTGGGAGAGTATACTGATCTTCTCCTGGCTGAAGTAATCAGTTTCGCGGGATGTTATCTGGATCACCCCCTGGAGCTTTTCTTCCATGACCATGGGCATGCAGATTATTGATGAGACGCCCATTCTCTCCAGGCGGAGCCGGGTTTGGGAATTCATCTTCAGTTGTGCGACATCGGATATCACCAGAGGCCGATTGAGGATTGCGCTTCTGCTTGCAAGGTCGTTTGCGCTTCCGTCAATAGCGATCTTTGTCAAATGTCTGATCGCTTCCGGGCTGAGTCCCACGTGTGCGGCCAGGCGCAATTGAGGATGGTCAGGGTCCTTCAGGAATATAGCCGCGATGGGCACCTGCATGATCTCTGAAATCCCCTGGGCCGCATGTTCCACCAACTCCTGTAGACCGGGTGCATCCTTGATCGCATTGGAGATCGAGAGCATCAGGTTTTTCTCAAAATCCCTTTGTTTGCGATCGGTTATGTCGCGCATGATATACTGCATCCAGGTGACCTCGCCCTCGTATATAATAGGGATAGCCCTGACCTCCACATCAATGGCGCGTCCGCTTTGACACTCAAGCCTCAGATCGAACTGCCCGGGACTCTTGTCTCGAACCATGGCCTGTGAGATTGACAAGAGCTTTTGCGTATCCTCCTGCCCGGAAACCACTGACTCAAGAATATTGGTCCCCTGGAGTTCCCTGCCCTCCGGTATCTCCAGCAGATGATAGAACTGCTTGCTGGCTTCCACCAGGCGTCTCTCCAGGTCGGTGATGACAATCGCATCGGCCGCGTTCTCCATGAAGTTGCGATACTCCGCCTCCGAGGTCTCCAGTTCAGCCTGTTTTTCAGCAAGCTCGAATTCAAGCTGTTTCTTCTCCGTGATGTCGGTAGATATGTTCAGCATCCCGATCACTTGTTCATACTTATCGAACAGGGGCGTGGATGTAACATAAAACCAGTTTTCCTTTCCGTCCCTGGTGAAGTACTTGACCTCCGCCTGCTCCCTGCATTTATCTTTGAAGACTTTTTGTAATCCGCATCCAGGGCACGGGCTGGTTTCCCATCTCAATACCTCATAGCATTTCTTGCCGATAACCTCGCCATGGAGATTAAAGACCAGAGGATTGGCATAGACTATCTCGTAGTTCTGGTTGATCATGGTTACACCCACTCCGGCTCTTTGGAGAAACTGCTCTGATTCCTGTTTCTGGCGAAGGATTTTTCTTGAATTATCGAGTTGAAGCCTGGTTATAAGGAATCCGAAGATTAATATAAGGCTGGAGAGCGCGATGGTGGAGAATCCGCGAAAGAGGTCGTGGCCAATGGTATCAAAGAAGTGTCCCATGACCGGAAGGGATGACAGCACTATGATCCCGAAGTAGGCCAGGTATTTGGTCTTTGTCAGGGGGTAGTTTGCTTCCCATCTAACCCAGTGTTGCCAGTCATGTGTGATATTTTGAAATGTCTCGCCATCCATGACCGTGGAGTGCTCCAGTGCGAGAACAAGCCTTGCGAACTTTATTATTCGGACGCCGGTCATATCCCAGGCCCTTTTCATGATGGAGCGGTGATCCTTCCAGGTTAGCTGGTAGGTGCAATACTGAGCCCCGTAGCGTGTTCCGTGATATTCGAAGGATTGATCCGGATCAAGTATTCCGACCACCCTTTCGTTTTCTTGCGAGCCGGGTGAGTTTGCCTGGAACTCGATCACCTGGCCTTCATCATCAATTCGATAGCAATGTCCATCTATTTCCCCGACTCTATCAATGGAGACCATGCAGGTTTTCTCTCTTACCGTCTCTGGCGAACAGCCGTATAGAAGGACAATCCCTTCCAGCATTCCCTTGAAGAACAGGCAATAGTCACGCGTGTACAGGCATTCCTTTCTCCCTGAAACTCGCGCCAGCAATTCATTGTGAGAGAAATTTTCTATTGCAAAGCGGTTGTTGGGGCATATCTGATGAATCCATTCCGGGAACCTCATTATTACCTCTTGCAGGCCTTTCTCGTATCCGATCATCTGATTCATGATCTCCGGGTTCCTGGATTCAACCAGTATGCGGCCGGTCCAATATGGCACGAGGGCATCGCGTGTGAGTTTCCGTGCCTGGGCGAACAGAATAATCAAATCCTCGTTTGTGAGCCATCTCCCGGGGGAACAAAGATAGTCACGGGAGTAATCCACACTGGAGAGCAATTCATCCACATCGGCCCCCGTCCTCTCCATGTATTCAATCAGGGCGCGTGTGATCTGAGCGCTGACACGATCATCCATTGTTTTGTTCTATCGGCAACTCGAAGGCAAGCTGGAACCCACCCCCGATATCCGCATAGAGAGTCATGCGGCCTTTTTGTCTTACCAGTATCCCTCCGATGATATCCAGTTGCAGGTCTTTGACCGTCTGGTCAAGCAGGCTCTTAAGTACCCCGACCACCTGTTCCTGGGAGATGACGCAGTCTTCTCCATTCAGATCCACCTTGACCATGCCTCCGGCATAGCTGGTCTTGAACTTGTATGAAGCGGTTTTCTCACGGTCTTGAAGTATTTCGCTCAGATCATGCACCTTTCTCAACACCCGGCTCTGATCAAGTGCACGCTGAACGATCTGCCGGAGATCAGTCAGGTCATTCGGCTTACGCAGGAACCGATATATCTCACCCTCATTGATGGCCTCTATGATGTCTTCTACATCGCTGAACCCGCTCAAGATGATCCGGATGATCAGGGGATAGCGGGCCTTTACTATCTTGAGAAGCTCTGTTCCCTTCATCCCGGGCATTCGCTGGTCCGCAATCAGTACCTGCACATCCTTTTCCTCTAAAATCTTCAAGGCCTCTTCACCGCTCACGCAGGTCAATATCTCGTATCCTTCCTTGCGGAATAATCTCTGAAGTGAATGAAGGACATTAACCTCATCATCAACAAACATGATGGTTTCCTTTGTCATCTTTTTCTCTCCTTTTTTGATCAAGAGCGAAAACCTTGATCAAACTCAAGATGTAACGACTAATGCAGATATATACCTGCCCTGCTTCTCTATCACCTGTTGAAGTTTTTTATTCTCCAGGAGAATCCGGCGGTATCTCAGCGTAGAGGCAACCGTTATCCTCATGATCTCCTCGTCCCAGGGTTTTTCCACATACCAATCAACTGTTCCCTGATTAATCGCGGCCACGGCCAGTTCTCGATCCTCTTGATCAATCAGTAGAATTGCGGCCGCGCCCGGGCATATATCTTTCACCTGAATCAGGAACTCTATCCCGGTCATCTCCGGCATTCTCAAATCCGAGATAACCAGGTCAATGGCACTATCTTCCAGGCGCTTTAGTGCCTCCTGCGGATGTAGGCAGGCAATTACGGCATACCCCTGGTTCCGGAGCATCTTTCCCAGAGCCTGGATGATACATTCCTCATCATCCAGGATCAGAATTCTCTGCTGGTCATCCAAGTTCAATCCTCCAGAATAATCGTGCCGTTCTTATCACGCTTTACCTCGGAAATACCGGGATAGCGCGCCTCAAGGGACTGGATGTAATCCTGCTGTCCCTTTACCTTGCCCAGAAGCCTCTTATTCTCAACAGCCAGATTTCTTAACCGGAGCGCATTCAGGATCGTTACCTTGAGCTCCTCGTCATTCCAGGGCTTGGTCAGGAACCGGTAGAGCTTGCCCTCATTGATGGCCGAGATGGCCACCTCCATATCCGCATGCCCGGTCAGGAGAATCCGGATTATGTCCGGATGCCTCTTTCGCACCTCGATTAGAAAATCCATCCCCGACATCCCCGGCATACGCTGGTCCGAGATGATAACATCCACATTCTCCTCCTTGAGGTCTTCCAATGCCTGCTTGGCATCAACATAGCCTATAATCCGATACCCCTCTCTGCGTAACGACCTCCTCAAGGAGTTGATTACATATTCCTCGTCATCTACTAACATGATCGTGCCCTTAGCCATCATCAATCTCCTTTGTTTTTTCTTAATATAATTTCGCAAGATTCAAGCCAATAACTTAAGACTCATGTCTTTATGGATAACACCTTGAAATCTAAAGATATTTTCTGAAAGTAAAAAGGCTGGATAAAACCTGAACACCCTATCCTACGGGGGAATAAGGCCAAAAACAAGACTGGAAATCTAAGATATCTTGTTTAATATCAATTAGATAGAAGGCTTTTCTCAATAACAGGAATTCTATTTTTTGAGAAATTTTTTGGGCTCGAGATTATGATCCTTAAGTTTGCGATAAAGCGAACTTTTTGCTATTCCCAGCATCTGGGCGGCCTGCTCTACATTTCCGTGGGAACTTTCCATGGCCTTTTTCAAAGCCAATCCCTCAAACTCTCTTAGAGAAACCGTGTCCGCAGGGATATAATGCTGTTGCCCTCTGTGCGGGGAAGGAAGGAGGGAGTTCGGGATGTCGCTTCTCCTCAATGTATTTCCTCTTCTGAGCACGACCATCTGTTCAATGCAATGTTCCAGTTGACGCACATTCCCGGGCCAGGAATAGTTGCAAAGCCTTTTCATGGCCTCCGGCTCTATGTCCAGGGTTTCCCCGATGTCCTTTGAATACTTGCTCAAGAAATGTTGAATCAAAAGCGGGATGTCCTCCGGCCTGTCCCTCAACGCGGGAATAGTAATATTAATAACATTAAGGCGATAAAACAGGTCTTCACGGAATTCTCCGGACTTGACCTTCTCCTCCAGATCACGGTGAGTGGCAGAGATCACCCGCACATCAATCGGCTGTGCCTTCTCTTCTCCTACAGGCCGGACCTCTCGCTCCTGAAGCACCCGCAAGAGTCTCACCTGCATAGCCAGAGAAAGGTCTCCTATCTCATCAAGAAGGATGGTCCCGCCATCCGCTTCCCGAAAAAGCCCTCTTTTATCCCTATGCGCGCCTGTAAAAGCCCCGCGGACATGTCCGAAGAGTTCGCTTTCTATCAAGCTCTCAGGAATGGCTCCGCAGTCCACTGGAATAAAACGCTTATTCTTTCGCGGACTATTAAAGTGCATGCTCCGGGCGATCAATTCCTTGCCCGTCCCGGTTTCCCCCTGAATCAAAACCGTGCTCTCGCTTTGTGAAAGCCGCTGGATCAGCTTAAAAATATCCTGCATGGCCTTTGACCTGCCGACAAAGTTCTCAAATTGATATTGCTTTTCAAGGCACCCCCTCAGCTCCTGGTTCTCTCGAATAATCTGCCTTCGCTCAAGCGCTTTCCTGACTGCAATCTGGACCACGGCAATAGGGTTGAACGGCTTGGTCAAAAAATCGTAAGCCCCAAGCCGTATGGATTCCACCGCTAGATTGATAGTGGGATACCCGGTAATAATGACCACCTCCACCTCGGGATCATTCTCCCTCATGACCCTCAGGACTTCCAGCCCGGGCATATCCGGAAGCTGGATGTCCAAAAGCACCAGGTCCACATTCTCTTGTCGGAAAATCTCAAAGGCTTCTCCTCCTGTGGAGGCAAAATGTAATTGATACCCCTCAGGCTTCAGGGTCTTTTCCAGAAGCCTGAGTATCTCCGGCTCGTCATCAACCAGCAGTATCTGGAATTCTTCTTGCACCAGGCACACCCCTCATATAAAAAAATCAGCCGCCTTTGATCGGGATCAGGCAGAGGAATTCAAGAACGCCCGGGCCAGGATTTCTAAACTGGTGATCCTCGTTCGGCGGGATGAATATCACATCCCCGGGCTTGACCTCGTGATCGCCGTTCTCGGAAACCACAACCCCGATCCCGGACAGGATAAAAACCTCGTGCTCCCAGTCATGCTGATGTCGGGGCGTGAACCCTCCATCCTCTACCTCAAATACCCGCATAATGAAATTCCTGGCCCCGTCATCCTCTGAGATCACTACCCTGCGCTTGACTCCCTCTGCCCCAGGCTCCTCCACAATGGCCCCGGACACCTCTCTATAAGGAAGAATCTTCAATTTGCTATCCCCTTTTCTCTTCTAGCTCTCCGCCTTGATGGTCTCCACTATCTCCTCGCTTACCAGTTCCTCCAGGATATAATACCTTGCATCCAGAGCCTCGGCAAGCTTCCTGGATCGGCCAAAGCTTCCCATACGCTTCTCCTCGGCATCAATGACCAGAGAATGAACTCTCCCCTCCTGCTGGAATAGATCACATATCTCGTAAATCTCGCGGTATATTTCGCCGAACTGAGGGCCCTCGTAGAACTTGTCATGGAAAAGACCTACATTGGCCCTTCCATCCGTGACCACGATCATCATCGGCAGTAAATTGGGGTCATTTCTTAGTTGGAGCTTCAGCAATTGATACGCGGTGAGCAGACCCTTGCCAAGCGGGGTCTTGCCGCCGGTAGGAAGTTCTTCCAGGAGTCTTTTGGCAAGTTCTATCGAATTAGTGGGCGGCAGGAGAACCGCGGCATCTATTCCCTTGAAGGCTATCAGACCGACCCTGTCACGCTTCTGATATGCCTCAAGCAGGAGCGAAAAGATAGCTCCCTTGGTCTCGCTCATAAGCCGTGTCCCCATGGAGCCGGAAGCATCCACCACAAAGAGAAGCAGGTTGGATGTCTTCTTCTGCCGGACCTTTTCCCGGATGTCCGGCTCGCGGATACTCACGGCAAGATTGCTCTTCGGCCTGCTCCGCTGATACGGTGCCGCGGCTCTCAAGGTGGCATCAAAGGCCAGGTCGTCATTCTTCCTCTGCATGGTGGCGCGAACATAGCGGCCTGTCTTATTGTCAGTAATAGTCCTGGTCCTACGGCCAGAGCGCCTGCGCTCCAGGCTGTCGCGTGGAAACCGCACTTCATTAATCGGCACATGAACCGGACTCCCGATGTTAAACACCTGCTCGCTTCCTCCACGGGACGGCCCGGGGCTTAAGTCATCGGCATTCCCCGGCACGGCCTGCGCATAACGAAATCCGGGTGATCCTTCCGCGCTCTCATTCTCCGATGCAGGGTCTGAGCTTTCTTGCTGATCATCGGTTCCGAATTTGGATTGCTCCGTGTCCTGTCTGGAATCATCATCCTGGACATCTCCCTCCGGTTCGGAAGCAGGGACAGAAGATTCCGCCGGCTCCTCTGCCCGCTCGCGCGTCCGGTGAAGCAGAACAAGCTCAGCCGCATCCTCGATGTCCCGGTTGATAACCCTTCGCCTTCCGGCCAGAGCCGCAATCGTGCGCGCTGTTTTATCCATCAGAACATCCGCGCGATGCCCTGCGACGAAGTGCGCAGTGGCTATCTGCGAGATGTAGGCCAGTTGATCATCCGCGATCTGCACCTCTGGTAAAATCCTCCGCGCAACCAGGATTTCCTCGCAAAGCCCTTTCTCCTTTTCGGCCCAGCTCAGAAGGTAAGCATCGGGATTCGCATCAAACTTCTCCCGGCGAAAAGCCACCTCCACCCGGGCCCCCGGATCATCCAGGCCGGTGGTGACCACGCACAGACCAAACCGGTCAAGCAACTGAGGGCGAATATCACCCTCCTCCGGGTTCATGGTGGCAATGAGAATGTAGCGTGAAGGATGAATATAGCTGATACCCTCTCGCTCCACCAGGTTTATCCCTGTCACCGCGGTATCCAACAGGATGTCCACCAGGTGATCCTCAAGTAGGTTGACCTCGTCAATATATATGATTCCACGGTTGGCCTCTGCGAGAATGCCGGGCATGAATCTTTTCCTGCCGGTCTTGAGAGCGTATTCAAAATCAATACTTCCCACAAGCCGGTCCTCAGTAGCATTCAAAGGCAAGTCCACAACCCTGACCCGGGTGCGACTACGCTGGAGATTCTCTCCTGCCTCAGTCCTCTCTTTGCAGTCCTGACACATACTGCTCACATCATCAGGGTCACAGTGAAATGGGCAATCGCGGACCTCTTCGAGCTCAGGAAGCAATGCCGCAAGGCCTCGCACCGCTGTGGACTTGGCCGTGCCCTTGTCTCCCCGGATCAGCACGCCGTAAAGCTGAGGATTTATCGCATTGAGAACAAGGGACTTCTTGAGTAGATTCTGGCCCACCAGGGCCGTAAACGGGAAGACCGGAGGCCTGTATTGTAAAGGCTTCATCCCTTAATACCGCGAGGATGCGCGTTCTGATATACGCTCGTTGATCAACTCCTCGATTCGCTTCGGATCAATGACCATATCCTCGAAGGGCCTCTTGCGCATCCGGTGGGTGAGCGCAAGTTCGATACAGCCTTCTACATCCTGGTCGGTCACCCCCTGCCTTCCATTGAAAGCGGCCAGGGTCTTGGCCGCCTTCATCATTACAAGGTCAGAGCGGTGCCCGTCCACGCTCAGGGCAATGCTGATATTGGCGATACGAAGAAGAACCTCGTCGGAAATGCTCACCTCAGGGAGAAGCTTTTTCGCATTGACTATCTGCTCGGCCAGCTTTTCCTCCTGAGGCATCCATCTTTTATACATCCCTTCAGGGTCTTCCTCGAATTCCGCGTTCTGCTTGATTATCTGGACGCGCTGATTCTGGTCTCGCAGGGTATGAATGTTGACGCAGAGTCCGAACCTGTCCAGAAGCTGTGGCCGTAGCTCCCCTTCTTCCGGGTTCATGGTCCCCACCAGTATGAACTCGGCAGGATGGGTATAGCTCACTCCCTCCCTCTCGACCGTGTTTACCCCCATGGCCGCAGAGTCAAGCAGTACATCCACGATATGGTCATCAAGCAGGTTAACCTCGTCCACATACAGGATGGCCCTGTTTGCCTCCGCAAGTATACCCGGCTCGAACTTCTTCTCACCCTTCTGGATGGCATGCTCCAGGTCCAGGGTCCCAACCACCCTGTCCTCGGTAGCATTTATGGGAAGGTCTATAACGCGCATCTTCTCGTATGACACTTCCAGCTTGCCGTTCTTGCTAAGCCGCTCCTGGCATTCGGTGCAGAGCCTGGACGGAACATCCGGATCACAACGGAAGCGACAGTCCTTGGCCACCTTGATCTCGGGCAGAAGTGCGGCCAGGGCCCGCACAGCAGTGGACTTTGCCGTGCCCTTTTCACCGCGGATCAGCACACCGGATAACCGTGGGTTAATCGCATTCAGCACAAGGCCGGACTTCATCTTCTCCTGCCCAACAATGGCGCTGAACGGAAATATCTTTCCTTGCTTCATTGCAACTACCTCTATTACAGGTCAAATTCCCTGTATTTTTTCAAGACCCTGAAAGCCGATCCAGACATCATTGAAATGGCCCGGTCATAGCAAAAAATCCCTTGATCTTCTCGTTCGTCTCCCGCAGGCGCATAGACAGGGTTCTGACAAAGGTCCAGAGCAACTTATAAGCCAGCTCTTTGTCATCCTTCAGGAGTTTGTGGAAATCCACGCGGTCAATCACCAAAAGCTCGGCCGGCCGGTTAACAATGGCATGGGCAGAGCGCGGCTCGTTGTCAATCAGGCTCATCTCCCCGAAGTAAGACCCCTTCTTGAGCACAACAAGGGCCTCCTCGCCAACACCGGAGATTATCTTGCTTATCCGGACCTCGCCTTTCAAAATCAGGTAAAACTTTTCACCCTCATCCCCCTCGGCAAAGATGACATCATTGCCCTTGAATTTTTCCCTGAAGGATATACTAGTGATCTTGCCCAGCTCTTCCTTCGATAGATCCTGGAACAGGTCTGTATGCTTGAGTAAATCGAAATCCAGACTCATCGTGATCGCCCCCTTTTATATTTTAACATAAAGCAGGAAAGTGACAAGAAAAATAATTCCTGACACCTTGACGACCCGGGATACAGTGATTATCTTTTAAGTGAAAACAGGAGTCGGCATATTTAAAGAGTGAAAGGAGGTTAAGGAAATGGAACTGGTAAGATGGGATCCTTTTAGAGAGATGGACACGCTTCAGGAAAGGATGAACCGCTTGTTTGAGGAAAGCATCTTCAAGCTCCGTCCCACTCGCAGTGAGGCTCTCTGGTCGCCGGCTGTGGACATCCTGGAGGATGAGAATCAGGTTATTGTCAAAGCCGAACTTCCTGACATGGAGCAGAAGGACATTGATGTCCAGATCGAGAACAATGTTTTGACCATCAAGGGCGAGAAGAAACTGGAGCGCGAGGACAAGCGGGAGAACTATCGCATGGTCGAGTCCAATTGGGGAAGCTTTGTCCGGTCATTCAATCTTCCGACCTCGGTTGATGCTGACAGGGCCGAGGCTGGGTTTGAGAAGGGAGTTCTCCGGATAACCCTTCCCAAGAAGGAAGAGACAAAGCCGAAGCAGATCAAGGTCAAAGTGGGTTAATCTCAAATTGCTGATTTGAAACGGGGCGGCAATATGCCGTCCCGTTTTTCATAATAGGCGGGTCAGCTACTCATTTGAGAATTTCGCTCCCTCTGTCCTTGCGATGATAGCTGATCCCACCATATCGCCCCAGACATTTGTGGTTGTGCGGAACATGTCAAGTATCCGATCAACCGCGAGGATCAGTCCTATGCCCTTTGTAGGCAGTCCCACGGCCTCAAGGACTATGATCATTGTAAAGAGTCCGGCGGAGGGTATAGGAGCCGCTCCTATTGCGGCCAGGGTGGCGGTGATGAAGATCATTATCTGCTGGACCGGCTCAAGTGCAACGCCCCATGCCTGCGCGATAAATATAACGGCCACGGCTTCATAGAGTGCAGTGCCGTCCATGTTTATAGTGGCCCCGAGCGGAAGCACGAAGCTGGTCACCCTGCGTGGAATTCCTGCGTTTTCCTCTGTGCAGGCCATCGTCACCGGAAGGGTAGCCGCGCTTGAGTCGGTGGAGTATGCTGTAAACAGAGCGGAAAGGCCCTGCTTCATAAGCCAGAAAGGGTTAAGCCGGCCAAAGATCAGCAAGAGCAGGGGCAAGGTGACAAGGAAATGAAAAGCCAGTCCGATCATCACGGTTCCCATGTATTTCAAAAGCGGAATGAATGGCTCCAGTCCGAGCTTACCCACCATCTCCGCCATGAGACCGGCCACGCCAAAAGGGGATATGCGCATGATCCAGTGCGTGATACGCATCATCACCGCGGTAAGCGCTTCAAAGAATCTGGCCAGCGGCTGAGCCCTCTCTCCAACAGCCACGAGTGCAAATCCTAAAAGCAGTGCGAAGAAGATGATGCCAAGGACATCTGTCTCGGCCATGGCCTTAAAAGGGTTTGTGGGAATGAGCCGCAGGATAAGCTCAGAAGGCCCGGGCGGTGCGGCCTGAACGACCTCCTCCGGAAGGGCCTCGGCCATCTTTTCTACACCGATGCCTGGCCGGATCAGGTTGACCATTATAATCCCCACAAGAACCGCAAGCCCGGTGGTGGCAAGGTAATAAACCAGGGTCTTCAAGCCCATCTTTCCGAGCTTTCTTATGTCCCCGGTGCTGAGCACCCCGGAGACCATGCTCGCAAGGATCAAGGGAACCACGGCCATCCTCAGCAGGCTGACGAAGACATCTCCCACGAGCTTGGAGAGAGTAAGGGGCCATCCCGCGCCGGTAACATGGATCACGACGCCGAGGAGTACCCCGAAGATGATGCCAATGAAAATCTGCCAGTGTAGCTTCAGCTTCATCCTGCCCCCAGGCGGTGAAGGTCCTTGATCCGGAGCCGAATTCTCTCCTGGCCCTGGTAATAGTCCAGTTCAGGCGTGTAAGCTATATCAAGGAATTCTCCCCTTTCCGGAAGATGCTCGGCCATCCGGAAGGCAATCGCATCTCTGGTCTCCCCCTTCTCCTCCAGGACAAGAATCACATGCTTGCCCTTTGCCAGCCGCGAATGCACTACCTTCACCCCGCGGGCCACCAGGCACGGCTCGGGATTCCCGGGTCCGAAAGGGGCCAGCAGTTCCAACTCCCCCACCAAATCCCGATTCACCCGGCCAATGTCCCACTCCGCGTCCGCAAAGAGTCTTTCCTCGAAATCCTGTGCCTGGGTCCGCTCGGCCACAGCGTTCTCGAAGCCCTTGCAAAAATCCTCAAAACAGTCTTCAGCGATGATTATCCCTGCCGCTTGTTTGTGTCCGCCATATTGAATCAGATGATCGTGACAGGCTGTTAATGCATCGTAAAGGTGAAGCCCGGGAATACTGCGCAAAGAGCCTTTGCCCACACCTTCCGAGAAACTTATCACCGCGGCCGGCCTTGTATACCTCTCCACAAGGCGCGAAGCTACAATCCCGATCACCCCGGGATGCCAGCCCTGGCCTCCTACCACAATGGACCGGCGGCTTTGCCAGTTCTCTTCAGCCTCGATCTTCTCCACAGCCTCCTTGAGTATCCGCTCTTCCACGCGCTGTCTGATGGAATTCTTTTTATCCAAATCCTCGGCCAGGATGCGGGCCTCGCGAAGATCGCGGGTCAAGAGCAAATTCAGGCCTGTCTCAGCATTGTTCATCCGGCCCGCGGCATTTATCCGGGGAGCCAGATAAAAGGCCACCATGCCGTAAGTCAACCTTCGTTCCCCTATACCAGCCACCTTCTTGAGCATCTTCACCCCGGGGAGAGTCCCTGCATCCAACTCCTTCAACCCGAATTGCACCAGCACCCGGTTGGCGCCTTTCAGCGGGACCACATCGGCTATTGTTCCCAGCGCGACCATGTCCAGATATTCGCGCAGATTGGGCTCAGCGCGCCTTGCAGGTCCTTTTGCCTTGTTGAAAAAGCCCTGGTCTCTCAGGCTGGCCCGGAGAGCTATCAAGAGATAATAAGCCAATCCGGTTGCGGAGACTTCCGGAAAGCTGAATTCACAATCCATCCTCAGCGGGTCAATAACGGCATAAGCATCTGGAAGTGTTTCCGGGACCTGGTGATGATCCACCACTATAACATCCAGCCCCAGTTCACGAGCCCTGGCCACGGCCTCATGATCCGTAATTCCGCAGTCCACTGCAAGAATCAGGTCTGCGCCTTTTGCAACAAGTGCGTCCACGCCGGCCGGCTTCATTCCGTATCCTTCACGCGAGCGATGTGGGAGGTGAATGACCGTTTTCATTCCCATGTCCTTGAAAAACCGGGCCAGTACTGCGGCGCCTGCTATTCCATCAACATCGTAATCGCCATGGACGCCGATGCATTGTCCCTCCTGGATAGCGCTCACCAGGCGTGCCACGGCGACATCAAGGTCCTTCAAGCTGATCTCTGGCCGAAGCTGTTCCAGGGACGGACAGAGGAACTGTCTGGCTAATTCGGGATTTTCGATCCCGCGGTTGAGCAGGATCCATGTGGTAACCGGAGAGAGATCAAGCGTTCTGGCCAGGGCTTCAACTTTGCCACGATCCTGCCGCTTGATCTCCCACTTTTTCGGCATCAGCTTTGAAAAATGAAATAAATAAGAATTCCCAGCATTGCCACCGCGGCTATCTCCTTTGCCAGGATTCCGCCTAGTTTGCCGAGAAAAGCGCCCATGCCTGCCCGAATTGCGCGCTTGTAATTTCGGTCATTCAAGTATTCAACGATGGATGCCCCGAGGAACGCGCCTATGAAAGCGCCGATTACCGCGCCGATAAGGAAAAGGAGCGGGCTCATCAGGATGGCTCCGAGGATGGCGCCTATTATGGCACCGATTATTCCCCTTCGCGATGCACCGTAATACTTTGTCCCGTAGACTCCAGCTAGAAATTCTAGCCCTTCAGCCGCAGTGGCCACAAAAAGCAAAAGAAGGAGCACCCACAAGTTCACTTCCTGGAACCTGGTAATGAGGCCATATATAATGGCATCCGCGAGTATGATCCAGCACCCTGGCAGGCTGAACAGAATCATGATCATGCCCGCGGCGATGATCAGAAAAAAGATGACAAGGCCTGCGATCTCAAGTGCGGCCATTTCAACCCCGTTTCGGGATCGGAGGGGTAGTTGTGCGCCTGCGCGCCCGGAATTCTTCCCAGAAGACAACCATGGACGAGGCCACATAGATAGAGGAGTAAGTCCCGATGGTGATGCCTACGAACATTATGAGAGAGAAATCCCGGATGACCCCGCCTCCGAGAATATAAAGTGAGACCACTGCGAGAAGGGTGGTGAGCGAGGTAAGCAGGGTGCGACTCAGGGTCTCATTTACGCTGACATTGACCATCTCGATGAAAGGCAGTCTTTTGAGCCTTCGCATATTCTCGCGTATCCTGTCGAAGATGACAATTGTATCATTGACCGAGTATCCGATGATAGCCAGAAGCGCCGCAATTATCGGCAGATTGAACTCCTTGTTAATAGCAACGAACACTCCGATGGCTATGATCGCATCGTGCGTCAGGGCCGTGACCGCGCCCAAGGAAAAGCGGAACTCAAACCGGACCGCGACATAAATAAGAATCCCTATGATTGCATAGATAATCGCCTGAATCCCGCGTGATTTAAGCTCCTCTCCAACTCGCGGGCCTACATAGTTTACCTGGAGAATCAAATACTTGCCATCCCCGACTATCTCATCGAGCTTTTCCTCTATCATCGAAGAAACCCGCTTCTGAGGGATGTCCTCGGCTTCTTCTTCAGCCTCCAGTCTCTCCACCCGGATCAGAAAATCAGGTTCTCCTTGAGCGGCCTCGCCAACATCTCCCAGTCTCTGAATCTGGACATCGCCAAGTCCCAGGGAATTAATCTCGGATCGCAGTTCACCTACCTTGATCTCCTTATCGAATCGGACCTGTATCTCGGTGCCTCCCACGAAATCAATGCCCCAGTTAGGTCCCGGCCAGATGAAAGACCCGATGCTGAGTCCAAACACGATCACGGATGCTATTACCGCGTAGATTCTCTTTCCAATCAGGTCCAGTCGAATTCCCGGTTTTAAAAATTCCATCCTGTTTTTTCCTTACCCCCTATCCGCCATAGCGCCAGCATCCTGCGGCTTATGCTCTTTCAACCTTTTCACCCTTCGCAGTGCTCCGGAGAACCGGGATTCCTATGTGAAGGTCCTTAATCCTGCGATTCCGGAAAAGAATCATGTCATAGATCATCCTTGTCAACACCAGCGCGGTAAACACGCTGGAGGCAACCCCGAGAATCAAAGTCACAGCAAACCCTCGGATCGGGCCTGTGCCCACCTGAAATAAGATCGCGGCCGCGATCAGGGTCGTAATATTCGCATCAAGGATTGTCCAGGTCGAGCGTGCATACCCTGCATCCACGGAAGCCCGCGGGGTCTTGCCCGTGCGCAACTCCTCCCGTATGCGCTCGAATATAATAATGTTCGCGTCCACGGCCATGCCCACGGTCAGGGCTATCCCGGCAACCCCTGGAAGGGTCAAGGTGGCATGAAGGCCTGCCAGTGCGGCCATCAGGAAAATTATGGTCACCAATAGCGAGAGCGTGGCAATCGCTCCGGCCAAATTGTAATAGGCCAGCATAAATACCACTACCACGGCCAGGCCGATGAGCACCGCGCGCCTGCCCTTGGCTATCAGGTCATGGCCAAGGGTCGGACCAACAGTGCGCTCCTCCTCTATCTCGATGCTCACCGGAAGCGCTCCCGCCCTAAGCACAATAGCAAGATCATTCGCCTCATCCGTAGTGAAATTCCCCTCGACCTGTCCCCGCTCGTAAATCCGCGCCCGGATCACCGGGGCCGAGCGCACCTTTCCCTCGAGCACGATGGCCAGATTCTCGCCGATATTGTTCCCTGTTATCTTGGAGAAGATTTGCGCTCCTCTGAGGTTAAACTGAAAATCCACGACAGCCCCGCCCAGTGCATCCCCTGAGAATCCTACCCTTGCGTCCACGAGATAGTCCCCGGTAATCTTCGGCTCCTCTTTTAGAAGATACCAGCGCACCGTGTTCCCTTCATTATCCACCTCCGGAGCCAGCCTCATGCCTAAAGGAACATTCCCCCCATATTTGGCCCGGTTCAAAATGGCTTCAGAGGATGGCCCCATATCTTCAACCAGGAGGAATTCCAGTTTGGCCGTACGCTTGATAATATTTATCACCCTCTCCCGGTCATCCTCCTTGATGCCTGGTAATTGTAGAACTATCCTTTCCCTGCCTTGCCGCTGGACACTGGGTTCTGTCACGCCGAACTCATCTATCCGGCTGGTCAGGGTCTGGAGAACCTGAGTAACCGCATTGTTCCGGTAAGAATTGATCTCGCTTTCAGCAAGCTCGTATTCCGGACTCAGTGTCTCCTCGGCCACTGTTGGCAGGAGTATCCTCCAATTCCTTTTTATGTAATATGTCCCGTCCTCCATAGCCTGCCGATCTGGAAATGTGATCTTGAGGTGCTGATCCTCGGTAAGTATCACCTTGGTGAAGGGAATTTTTTCCTTGCGCAAATAATCGCCAAGCTCGCCTTTCATCCTCAAGAGCTCGTTTTCGACCGCCTCTTCGGTCTTTACGCTCACCACCAGGTGCATGCCGCCCTGAAGATCAAGTCCCATCACCAGTGCGCTCTTAGGCAGAAAAGATTTCTGCCACCATACTGGCAGGCGGCTCTGGCTAGTATTGTAGTCCCACATCAAGGAGGGAACCAAGACCACCCCTGCAATGACTACAAGGCCGACCACAAGAATGATACGCCACCTTAAGCTTGTATTCATCCCCACATTTCCCCTGTCAGATTTTTATCATTGAGCCTCATGATTTAGATTCCTTGCCCTTCTCCTCTTCGCTCCCTTTTGATGTGATGCCCGTTATCTGCGCTTTTGCCACGCGCACCTTGACCTTGGGCGCGATCTCAACCGTCACCACCTTGTCCGTCACACCTGCCACCTTGCCGTATATCCCGCCGGTGGTGATCACCTCGTCTCCCCTCTTCATTGCATCTATCATCTTCTGCCGCTCCTGTTGTTTCTTCTTTTGAGGAAGGTGAAGCAGGAAATAGTATAGAACAAAAATCAGGATGATGGGAAATGCCAGAGAAAGCAGTCCACCTCCACCTCCCTCCTCCGAGGGTTGCATCATTGCGAAAAGCGTCCAGGTTAAATAACTCATGCCTGCCTATTCCCCTTTCCTTTCGCTCTGTCCCGGCCTGGTTTCCGAGCTGGCCAGAGCCTGTTCCTGGAAAAACCTGTTTTCAAATTCCGAGAATTTTTCCCTTGAAATCGCATCCCGCATTCTGCGCATCAGCTCATGAAAATAATAGAGGTTGTGCATGGTGTTAAGGCGGAAGGACAGAATCTCTCCCGCAGAATATAGATGTCGAAGATATGCGCGCGAGTAGTTCTGACAGACCGGGCAGGCGCAATTCTCATCCACTGGTCGCGGATCATCCGCATACTGCGCATGCTTTATCATGATCTTGCCCTTACTGGTAAAAAGCTGGCCGTTTCGCGCGTTCCGGGTGGGAATCACGCAGTCAAAAAGGTCTATACCTTCACGGACCGCGGCCACCAGGTCCTCCGGCAGGCCCACTCCCATCACATACCGCGGCATATCCCTGGGCAGGAGCGGCGCGCAAGCCCGGATCAATTCTTCGCGCTCGGGTTTAGACTCGCCAACGCTCAAGCCGCCGAGCGCATACCCGTCAAACCCGATTTCCAGAAGCTCTTCCAGGCATTGCCTTCGCAACTCCATGTCCAGGCCTCCCTGCACAATGCCGAAAAGAGCCTGATCCTCACGGGTATGCGCGAGCTTGGACCGCCTGGCCCATGAGAGGGTACGGGTCACTGCCCTGCCAAGTGCCTCCCTGCCTGCAGGAATGGCCAGGCATTCATCCAGTGGCATGATGATGTCAGCAGAAAGGGCCTCTTGAATCTCAACAACCTTTTCAGGGCTGAAAAAGTGCCTGGACCCATCCAGATGCGATTGAAACTCAACACCTTCCTCCCAGACACGGCAGAGCCTGGCCAGACTGTAAACCTGGAACCCGCCTGAGTCCGAAAGCACAGGCCTGTTCCAGTTCATGAACCGGTGAATCCCGCCCATCCTCCTCACCACATCTGCTCCGGGCCTTAAGTAAAGATGATACGCGTTGACAAGAAGAACCTGAGACCCCATGGCCTCCAGGTCCTCACGCACCAGCGCCTTGACTGTTCCTTGAGTTCCCACCGGCATGAACGCGGGCGTCTCGATGTCCCCGTGCGGAGTCCGGAGCAATCCACACCTGGCCTCCCGGTCATGGCTCAGCACCTGGAACCTGAAGCCCTTTACCATTCATCCATATCCTTCGGACATATAAACCGCCGTGACTTCATATTATCAACATCGCATCGCCATAGCTGAGAAACCTGTATCCTTTATCAATGGCATTCTCGTAAGCCTCCCTGATCAAGTCCTTTCCTGCAAAAGCCATAACAAGCATGAGCAATGTGGACCGGGGAAGGTGAAAATTAGTAACCATAGCATCAACCACCCGAAAGCGAAACCCGGGATAAATGAAAAGCGCGGTCTCGCCCTCACCGGGATGAACCAGTCCTCCCTCGTCTCCTCCAGCCCCTTCAAAAGCGCTGTGCTCAAGGGCTCTCGCTACCGTGGTTCCTACCGCAACTATCCTGCCGCGTCTATTTAGCGTCCGATTAATGGCTTGGGCAGATTCCTTGCTAATTGCAAACCTCTCCCGGTGCATCCTGTGCTTCTCAATATCCTTGACCCGCACCGGAGCAAATGTGCCATAGCTTACCCACAATGTTATCTCAACCACTTTGACACCTCTCGCCCGGAGCCTCGCAAGCATCCTCTCGGTAAAATGTAGGCCTGCGGTTGGTGCGGCCGCGGCACCCCAATGACGGGCGAAAATAGTCTGATACCTCTCTCTATCCAGATCCACATCCTCCTCATCCCCACTCCGCCGAATATAAGGCGGAAGCGGGGTCAGGCCATCCTTCTCCAGCGCGTCCTCGATGTCCTCTGTTCCGAAAAGCTTGACCTGCCACCTGCCGCCCCTGTGGCTGTTCTCATCCGCGAGGTCAAATGGGAGGGGCTCGATAAATTCCGCCTCCAGGGACTGGCCCAGTGTTATGCGCTCTCCTTTTCGCGGTTTGCTACCCCGCAGAAGGCACTCCCACTCCCGGTTGCCATTTGCGCATGGCTGAAGCAGAGTCATCTCCACCCGGCCGCCTGTTTTTCTTCTACCTTGAAGGCGGCCCGGGATAACACGGCAGTTATTGACCACCACCAGATCAGACGGATAAAGATACTCCGGAAGGTCCTGGAAAAGCGCATCATTGAGGTTCCCGCTTTCACGCTCAACCACGAGAAGCCGGGAAGCATCCCGCTCCTTGAGTGGCCATTGAGCAATCCTTTCACTGGAAAGCGGATAATCAAACTCCTCTATCTTCATGTTCCATTCACTCGCCGCGCTGTGGCACCTCTGCGCAGACACGGTTTCTGCCCTGGGCCTTGCCGAAGTAAAGCGCCTTGTCCGCAAGGTCCAGGAGGTCCAGCGCCTCCAGCGCGTCACCCGGAAGGCTTGATATCCCGATTGTCAATGTTATCTTGCCCTGTCCAAGGTCAGCCCGATCGAGATGAAAATCATGATCCTCGGCCGCCTTGCGGATTTTCTCTGCGGCGACCCTTGCGGCATCCTTGTCTGTCTCCGGC
This sequence comes from uncultured bacterium, assembly GCA_964580655.1. GTDB lineage: Bacteria > RBG-13-61-14 > RBG-13-61-14 > RBG-13-61-14 > CAZOMR01 > CAZOMR01. The sequence continues at coordinate 18,118 of CAZOMR010000001.1, read as the reverse complement.
AACATGACAAGAAACTCCTCGCCCCCGTAGCGTGCGATGACATCTGCCTTGCGCATATTCCTCTCCAGAAGCCGAGAAAGCTGTACCAGGAGATCATCGCCCTTGAGGTGACCGAAGCTGTCGTTGTAGTTCTTAAAGTGGTCAATATCAATCATCATGACTGAAAGAATGCGCTCGTAACGCTTTGCACGCTCAACCTCTTTTTCAAAACGATCAAAGAAATAGCGCCGGTTATACAAATTGGTCAGCTCATCGCGATTGGTCAGTTCCTTGGTCTTCTGGTAGGCGAGAGCGTTCTCCAGGGATACCGAGACTTGCTCGGCCACGGCCTTAAAGAGATTCAAGTCGTTCTCCGAGAACTGGTCGGGTTCAGGCTTGTGCGCATTGACCACGCCGACCACCCTCTGATCACGGAGCCTCAGCGGCACCCCGAGGAAGGACCCCTCCCTGATGTTGCTACCCCGATAGTAAAAGAATTCATCCTCCCTGGAGATATCCTGAATCAATACAGGCTCCCCAGTTGCCGCGACCCTTCCGGAGACCCCTTCCCCCACAGCCACATTGACATTGACAAGGATGCTATCCGAGATGCCGTGACTTGCGCGTATTGTCAGCTTATTTGATAATTCATCAATCATCATCAAGCAGTATTCATCCAGGTTCAGTGTATCCCCGATCAAGGCCATGGTCCGCTCGAAAAGCTCATTGATGTCCAGAGTCAGAGTCAGGTTCCTGGTGATGTTGTAAAGCGTGTAAAGTTCTATCAGGCGCTCATTCAACTTCTGATTGGCCTCGACAACCTGATGGTTCTCTTCTCTAAGAGCCTCAAGCTCTTTTTCAAGTTCACCCTTGCCCATTCTCTTGTCCCCCCATAAGCCTACCGGATCCGGGAAAGCCTGGTTCCTGGAAAATAATGGAGCAGTATCTCCTCGTAATGGTATCCCTGCTCGGCCATGCCCTTTGCTCCCCACTGGCACATGCCGACCCCGTGTCCTGAACCTGAGCCGAAAAACACAAACCCATGATCCACTACCTTCACCTCAAAAGCACTGCTGTGCAATTGATCGAAGCCCAGCTTTTTTCTAAGCTCCTGGCCGGAGAAGAATACATCCCCGTGATCCGTGCGGAACCGCACCTTCATCACCCGTCCTGAGGGGCTTCGCTCCGAAACCCTCACCGCCTGGATCCCTCCATTCAATCCCATCAGCCGGGCAAGCTCTGCCCTGGACAGGTTCCCCTCTGCTGGAAAACGCCAGAAGTAATGAGTGGCCTCCTCGCAAAAACCGCATGATACCGACCGCTGGTAGGGCTTGTCCTCGCCGCCCCAGACATAATGCGGGCTTTCTGTGCGGCCTCCGCATGAAGAGTGATATAAAGCCTCCACCGGTTGTCCCCGAAAAGTGAGTATGATGCCGCGAGTCTCGTCCACGGCATTGCAGGCCGCCTTATCCTCGCTCGCTACTCCGAGATATACCTGATCCTTTACCGTGGAGTCAAGATCATAGGCCTCATCCTTCCTCTGTCTCTCGCGGAGCACTGCATAGGTCCGCGCAAGCACAGCCTGGGCCTTCAGGGCATCCACGGGCCAGGAAGAGGACATCTCGCTGTTGATCACGCCGTAGAGATACTCCTCCAGGAGAACCTCGTTGACCAGGACCAGGCCATCATTTCTTGCAACCAGGAAATCCCCGCGATATGGCCTTCCCTTGGCCGCAAGGTTCGCGGACGCGGAAATCTTCATCGGTGGCGAAAAGACCCTGTCTCCGACACGAACCCTGGTTCCTTCCGGCTCAAGCAACAAAGAATCAGTGCGAAGATTTTTGGGCCTCTCTCTACCCTGTGCGATCACCAGGTCTTTCCCGGAGATCATCACCGGGCCTTTTAGCTCAATAAGTTTGACCCGGATTTTGACATCCCGCCCGGAACGGCCCCATACAGGATTAGCGCTGAATCCTGCAAAAAAAATAAAAACCAGGGCCCCGATCTTTTTTGCTGAAAACAAACTTAAAAGCCGCCACTCCGTTCTTACAAGTCCTGTTAATAATAAATGAATCTGGAGCTCAAAGTCAAACACACACTATCCAGGTGGTCGAGACAGATATGGCATGGCACTGCTCTGGAATGAGCATTCCGGAATCGAGGTTACCGAATTCCCGGGATATGAGTATATGTTTAGCTCAGGCTTCCCCGGTTACTATCTGCCGGGCAATGTTCTTGGCCTCGGTGGAGTCCTTGCCGTAAAAGTCGGCGCCGATCTCGTCTGCGTATTCCTGCCGTATAGGAGCGCCGCCTATCATTATCTTGACCTGATCGCGCAGACCAGCGGCCTTGATGGCCAGGACAACATCCTTCATAGAGAGCATTGTGGTGGTGAGCAGGGCGCTCATGCCCATCACTTGTGGCTTATGTTCCTTGACAGCCTCCACGAACTTTTCCGGGGACACATCAATTCCCAGGTCTACCACTTCAAATCCTGCCCCTTCCAGGGACATTGAGACCAGGTTCTTCCCTATATCATGCAGGTCCCCTTTGGCCGTGCCTATCACCACTTTGCCCAGGGGCTCTATGCCCTCCTCCATCATCAAGGGCTTGATCACATTCAATCCCCTCTGCATGGCCCGGGCCGCGACCAGCATCTCCGGCACAAAATACTCCCCCTTCTGAAAAAGCTCGCCCACCTCGTCCATGGCCGCGATCAGGGCTTCCTTCAATATCATTTCCATAGGTTGCCCCTGCTCGAGCAGCTCTTTCACCCTGGCCTCGGTCTCCGGTGCCTTCCCGCTTTTCACCAGTTCCTTTAATTGATCCATACCCCGCCTCCTTGATCAGACTGCTTTTTTCTTTATCGCAAAGAAATCCTTTTGTCTAGTTTTTTTCAAGTTTCTTTCAACGTTCTTTCAACAACTCTTTCAGGCTTAACTAAAATTTTTACTTTCGGGAAGCTAAAAGCACATGTCCGTAGATGGCCGCACCGATAGCTACTGCTTCCTCCGGGAGTATCTGGTCGTATATGATGTCCCCGAAGACATCGCGAAGCCTTGCCTTGATCTTGGGCATCCGCGACTGGCCCCCGACAAGGAGCAGTGCATCCAGCTTAAGCCCGGGCGTAAGGGTCTGGGCGTTCTCCATGGTATCGAGGGCAAGGGTGATGGTGCGTTCAATCAGCTCGGATTCCAGATATTCAAGAACATCCCGCGAAAGCTTGATGTCCATGTGGACATTCGGATCAATCTCCGGAATCACATTGGACACATGGATCAATGTATTGGATGTCTCTGAAAGCGCTATCTTGGCCTTCTCAGCCTCTGTCTTGATCGCCCGAAGGATGTCCTTGTCGGTTATAGTAATTCCATCCTTGTAAATTTTGCCGTCCGCGAATGGGCGGTTGCGAGTGGAGTTGCGGAATTCCTTTATAAGGTACTGGGTGATCTCATAATCGAAATCATCTCCGCCCAGCCAGGAGTCTCCAAGCGTGGAGACATCCTCGTATCCTCCTTTTACCCGGCGCATTATGGAGAAATCAAAGGTGCCGCCGCCCAGATCGTAGACGGCTATGGTATGCTGTCCCTTGTTCATATACCCGAAGGCATACGCAGTGGCCATCGGCTCATCGAGCATGCCCACGATCCGTAATCCTACCTTTTCCGCTACCTGTTTTATAGCTGTGGTATATCTTGTCTTGAAAGTGGTTGGCATGGTAATCACCACATCCTCCACTGTCTCGCGTGTATAAGAATCGGTCATCTGTTTGAGGTAGCGAAAGATGTAAGTAGCAACATCCACTGGCGTCACTGCAAGGTCATATTCATGAACGCGGACCATGATGTCCATCTCATGGCTCTGGGCCTTTTCATCCTTGTCCAGGATATAAAAATAACGCTCCTGCGCCTGCTTCACATCATCTGCTTCATAGCTCTTTCCCAGAAAGCGCTTGATCGAGTGTATGGTGCAAAAGGGGTTCTCCACATACTTGCTCCTCGCGGCCCGGCCCACCATGAGACGCAGGTCGTCGTTCTTTTTATAAAAGTAAACACAGCTGGGCACCAGCTTATATCGTTCTTTATCCAGGACAACCCGCGGCTTGCCTTGATCCAGATAGGCCACGCACGAGTTGGTTGTGCCAAAGTCTATCCCGACAACTTTCGGCATCTCGATTCCCTTCTCCGCCACTTAGCCTGCGCTTGCGGCGCTGATGATGCGATTGGCTGTGGCAAGGCGCTCCGTAGTCTCGCGTAACCGGTGGCACAGAATCACATTTATTCTCTTATAAATCTTGAGCGCCAGTTCGTGATCCTCATCCATGAGCTTATCAAAATAGTCCTTCCTGACCTTGAAGAGCTTCCCATCTTGCGAGCCACGAATCGTTGCCGACCGAGGCATCTTCTCAAACAGCGCCATCTCACCGAAAATATCTCCCGGACCAAGCTCCGTGATGATCTCATCATCCTCCGGTTCCTCCCCGGGCTTTATCACAGCCACAGTCCCCTCCCGGATCACATAGAGGGCATCCCCCATATCCCCTGCCGTAAAGATTATCTCGCCCTCTCGAAATCCAACCTTCTGGAATATCCTGGAGAGCTTCAGCCTTTCCGCGTTGTTTAAATCGCCAAAGAGTGCGATGTCCTTAAAAATCCCGATATTCTCCGTCGGCTTCATTGTGTCTAATATATTATATTTCATCTCCCTCTGTCAACACTACCCCTGATTTTGCCATTGAGGGCTAAATAATTTTCACCGCAAAGACGCAAAGGCCGCAGAGAAGAAATATAGTTTAAGAAGTGGTAAAGAGTCTAATATAACCCTTCATCCGAAAAGAGTCTGTGTGCGGGGTTTTATCTTGAAAGGACATCTCACTCCCCTTTTAAATCCATTGCAAAATCTACTGCATGTCTCTATTTAAAATTCTTAGACTTTGCGTTCTTTGCGTCTGCTACGCATCTGAAGGATTTGCGGTTTAATGAAAAATCTCAACCGCGTTTCCTGGATTAAAACTCAGCTCAATCCCCATCGGCGTCTGAGGAACCACTCCCCTAGCAGAATAGAGACTATCAGAATCAGGGCCACTGCGTTATCCCATAGGGGAAAGTCTTTTGTGCCGATGATTTTTTTCATCTGAGGCTTATTAAATTCAAGCCCCTTGGGTGAATCATCTATGTTCAGGCTCGATGCGCCTGTGCTCTCTGCCAGAAGGCTCATGAGGTCAGGGCGAAGAGATAAGTCCTCGAATTCGGGGTTCTCCTCGCTAACCTGGAAGATGATGTCATCCGTGCCGAGCGAGATGCCATTGTGCTCGGCCCATGCGCTGATCCGGTAGGGTCCCTTCAGCCGGGGCTGGAATCTTAAAACGTATTTCCCTGTTCCAGCCGGCTCCGGCTCAGGCAGTTCAAGTGATGAACCCTGTGGTTGCTCTATAACCCGCAGGTTCACCTCGGCCTCATCCGCGGGCTTGTAGCTTGCGTCCAGAACTTCAATCGCCAAGACAACATCCTCTCCCGGACCATAGCGCCCCTTGTCCCGTGTAAGCGAGAGGGTCTTCATCTCCGGGTCCTTGAGCAACCAGCGCAAAGCCCTGTCCCAGAATATCTGATACGGCTTGTTGCTCTTCTTCCCTCCCACGGCCAGGAAATTCCAGCGCCAGCTCGAGTCCGTTGCCACGACCATGCTCCTGCCATGTCCCACATCCCGGACAGCAATTACAGGAAGGTTTCCACCAGCCCCTCCTTTCTCAAAAGGGTGTTCGCCCAGCACCAGTCCCTCCGGGGCAGGGCCAATGGTCAGGTTGAATCCGCTCAAGGCAGGAAGAGACTCCCATATCTGGACATTCTCCTCCGATTTCCGTGATAGCTGTGTAACAGGGTGACGCCGGCCAGCCAGCGTCAGTCTCATGGTAAATTCTCCTTCCCGATAGTTCGGGACCTTACTGGAAAACCTCACTGGGAGTATATCTTCAAGTGGAGAGTTGAACGAATGATGAATCAAGGCCCGAATCCCTCCTATCACGAGTAGCCCCCCTCCCCTCTCTCTGACAAAGCGACTGAGGTTTCTCATATATTCGGGCCTCATATATTGGGCTCCGAAAAAATTCTGAAAGATTACCATGTCAAAGGTGTCGAGTTCCCTGGTAAACAGCTCGTTTGTAGGAAAAGGGATCAGGGCCAGCTCGTTCTCCGGGGCGTGGGTATCGTCGAAGTATTCCCGCAGGATGTAAAAGCTGACCAGGTCTACTGATGGATTCTTCTTCAGGGCCCTGCGCAGGAATCTTTCATCCCAACTCGGGTTGCCCACGATGTAAAGCACCCTTACCTTGTCCCTCAGCACAGTAAGGACGAACCGTCGAGAATTGTTCGAGGCTGAAGCCTCGCCTGCGTAAACCGGGACCTCCACGGTATAAAAGAACTCTCCCACCTGCCGGGGTATAAAATCGAGTTTGACTTCCGCTTCGGTCTGGCCGGGATCAAGCTTGATACTGCGGCTTGCGAGAATCCTGCCCTGGCCTTTCAGGGTAACTGTTATCTGTGATGTTACCTCTCCCGTGATCCCTATGCGCACCCCCACCTCAAAAGGATTGTGCACAAACGCGTATTCATCATGAATGAGCTGGCGCACAACAAGATCGCTCAAACTCCCGGCATCCCCTGCAATGATGGTATGCACCGGCGCGGCCAGGGATTCAAGCTCCGGAATTTCAGGAACCCTTGTTTCTCTTTTCTCGTCTTTTAGTTGAGAGAATCTCCGGAGCCTCCCTGTATCCTGTCCATCGCTGAATAGTATCACTCCGGCCAGCGGGCCGCCTTTCCACCAGCGCTCCAACTCGACAATGGCCTCAAGTATCTCAGTGCTCTTGCCAATGGCGCTATCCTTAAGGCCCTGCACCGGAGCGGCCAGGGCATGCAGGCCCTGATCAAAACCAAAGTAATGCATGGAGAATTCTTCACCCAGTTTCTTAAAATAGCCCTGATGTTCTTCCAGGAACCTCTCCACCTCCGCTATCCGGCTTTCACCACCCCTGCGTCCTGGAGCGCCCATGCTCTGCGAGGTGTCAATCAGCACAGCCAGGTTGGTCTTCATTTGCGCGGTCTTGAGAAGCCTGAGCCCAGGTTGGAATAGACATCCGAGGATAAGCACTGCGGCAAGGACTCTCAGTCCGAAAAGTACCGCACGCTGTCCTGGCCCCGGTGCGGATCGTATTGATGGCCAGATAAAGGCGAGAAAAAGCAGAATAAAAATACAGGCCGCAACCCATATCGCGGTAGAGGATGCGCCTTCAGCATGAATTACCCACTGGTCAAAGCCGGCTGTATCAATTCCAAAATTCTTCAGGAGTTCAAACATGGTGTCAGGGCCTGCGCCGTCTCCTCTCGGAAATAAAGGGCACATGGATCAGGTCTTTCTTGTAGTTCACTGTCAGGGCGTAAAGCATGATGTTGATGCCAAGCCGGATAGCCATCTCACGCTGACGCTGGCCTCCCGGTTCCACCCGGTTGATCCATGTCCCGAAACTGTCTTTGGCCCATGCCCCCCCGAGATCATTGGGGCAATAGATGAGAACTGTCCTGTCTTCCTGATCCATTCCGAGCAAGTAAGGCCGAACAGCCTTGCGGCCTACTACCCAGTCAATCAGATAATAGGATTGATATACAGTATGATCATCGGGAAGCCGGCTCATGGTCTTGCCGGGAAAAATCCTTGAGACCTCCCGCTGGAAGCTCCCTTCAAAGCCGCCTCCGGGAAGGGCCAGGGCATCATCCACGAGCAAGAATCCGCCGTAATTGAGAAATCTCTTTATGTTCTCGATCGCGGAATTAGAGAAGGGCTTGAATTCCCGTGCGCCGGTGAGATAGAGAAACGGATAATGGAAAATCCTCGGGTCTGCCAGCTTGATGTCCACCCGGTCTGTGCTTGCCGGGATGCTGGTGCGGCGAATAAGGACCTCCATGAAACTCCGCGCCGCAGTATGGTAAGGGTTCCAGTCCAGGCTATTGCCGTATTTTACCTGTGCAAAGAAAAAGCTCGGGCGCTCAGGAATTTTAAGACCCGGTTCAGGATATATGGCTTGGGCCCTGCCCCATGCAGGCCAGCCAAGGCCCAGACCCATAACCGAGGCAAAAGCACGGCTCAAGAATTCCCTTCGCTCCATGAGTTTATCCTTTTCTTACAAGCAACAGTTCCGCGGCAAGGAGTATGAGCACAAGCAAAAGCATTGACCTGTCCAGTGGTGTCTCAAGGCGCTTGCCCGCAACCGCTTGTCCCGTGGTTTCGCCTGATCCGAGCACTGCCAGGCTTTCTGCTGGCAGGATTTTCCTGAGTTCTTTTTCTGAAATCTTTGTCATATCCGATTCGCGAAGGTCCAGGTTGACAACAAGCACCCGGTCAGCGGCTTCGGGTGGAAATGATGAAGGCCTTGCGGAAGACATCCTGTCCAGGAACTGCAAGTAGTAAATACCGGGTTGATTGGTATGCACCTGGATCACGCGCTGATTTCTTTCATCCATGGCCCTGACCGGAAAAACTCTTCTCTTCGGATCCATCACAACCGCACCGGCCTTGCCCTGTGGACACGGCATGATTACAATGCTTCCAGCAGTGAGTTCTCCCGTGTCTCCCTGTCGCAAAGCCCTTGCCAGATATTGAACCGTCTGCTGGAGTAGAGGGAGGAAAGTAGGATGCAGACACAGGTCGTTCCAGGCCTGATCCAGGCTTGTAGCATAGAGGATCACGATGCCCTTGCCCAGGGGTTTTTCAACCATAAGCGGCGTGCCGTTGGTGAGCCGTAGAATCACCCGGGTCGCAGGACCCACCTCCGGCTGAAGCAGGAAATAAGAGAAAAAGCTGGCAAGACCCAGATCGCCCTGCCCGGGATCCCTGAACACCGATAGGATTGGATGAACTGCCTCGCCATGCTGGCCGCGGCCGAAGTGACGATCAATGTGCATCACGCGAATCTCACTCACCCCCTCGGCACCGGCGTAAGGAGACTTGACTCCTCTAAGCTCACGCGGCAGTAAGTCCTGCCACAGGGAATTATAAAACTCCGCATCCACCTGATCTCCAAGAGAGAAAAGAAGTCCCCCGCCATCCTTTACGAACTGGTGTATCCTGCCTGCTGTTTTCCTGGATACCTTGCCAACATTGCAGAGAATCAACACCTGGAAATCCCGCAGAGGATAGTTTTCCAACTCTTCAGTCACAATTGTTGTCGGATCAATCCTGGACCGGGAGTAAAGCCGTGGGTGGAGAGCCTTGTCCAGGAAATAGGTCTCGCTCTTCTGGAGCCTAACCTTTGGATCACCATCAACCACCAGGGCACGAACCTTTCCTCCCCCGGTAAGATGAAAATAGGCCTTGTCATCTACGGCCAGTGGATCCGAAGACATGATTTGGACCACGCCTTCTTGAACTCCTTGCTCCGGCTCTGATAGAAAAAACTGCTTGGTCTCAGCCCCTCTGCCCGGAACTGAAATGAACCCCCTGGCCGCAACCTTATCTCCCAAAAGCACCTGTATCAGATGTGATGGTGAATCATCCCTGCCATAGTTATGAACCATTGCCTGGATTTTCAGCTTGGCCTCACGCTGGATCGGAACCGACTCCATGGAAAGCCCTCCGAGGGCCAGGTTCCTCATCTCCTTGCCCCGAGTGAGGTCGAAAAAGTAGATTGTGGGCATGTGCCCGGAAAAGACCGTGGCCGCCTGTGAAAAGCCGTAGCGTTGGAGGTCGGTGATGAATGCTATCTGCCGGAAGGCCTGGCTTGCAGATTCCAGAATCGGGCTGGCCCTGTGCAAAGCCTCAAGAGGCCGGGAAGGTCCGTATGAAATCTCGACCTTTTCGACCGCATGCACAAGCCTTTTCCTGTCTCTGGTCAGGCCGAGTTCAAGTGATCCCGCGCCTGTGCCCGGAGCTGTGAAAAGCACTGCGGCCTCGTCTACATCGCTCATGGAATTGATGAGTTGAATCGCGAGTTCCTTTGCCTCATCAAAGAGCGAGCCGGATTTTACGCGGCTCATCATGCTGTATGAATTATCAAGGATTATGGCCGTGGCTGTGGGGCCTTGTTCTGAATTCATTCCCTGGATCACGCGCGAGAAGATCGGCCTGGCCATTGCAATGGCTATTGCGGCCACGAGAAGGCATCTAACGAGAAGAAGCAGATATTCACGAAGAAGGAGTCTTCGCGCAACCTTCTTGTAACTCAGGATCACGAAGCGCATTGCGGAGAACCTGATGATCCGGGCGCGACGCCTGTAAAGCATGTGGATCAATATCGGTAGCGCGCCAGCGAGTATGCCTGCGAGAAGGTACGGATGGATGAAACCCAGTCCAGGCAATCCCTTAAACTCCTCTCAGCCTGTATGTTTTCTTTCGCGCCTCCCGGTGCGCCAGATACCCTGAAAGTGTCTGCTCGGCCGGAGTGAAGGTATTGACAAACCAGTAATCAATGCGATCTCCCAGGCACTCGCTCTTCATCCTCTCGATGAAAAACTGGACCTGCCTCTGATACTCCTCCCTGATGGCCCGCGGATCAACGAGGAGTTTAACCTCCTCTTCCAGGCCCTCGAACATGCTTAGCCGTGAAAATGGGAATTCAATCTCGTCGTGGTCAAGTATTTGAAAGAGGATCAGCTCATGGCCGCGGTGCTTCAGGAGTTTAAGAGAATTGATCATGGGCTCGGGCTCATCGAAGAAATCACTTATGAAGATAAAGAGGATGTGACCGTGCGTTCGCTCGATAACCTCATGGACGGAGCGGCCGAGGTCGGTGCCGGGTTCCGGGACTATCTCGGCCAGACCTTTGAGAATTGGCTGAAGAAAGGAGCTCTGGCTTCGTGGAGGAAGGTATTTACGAACACCTGCTCCGAAGACGGCCAGGCCCACAGCATCGGACTGATTCAAGAGTAGCCATGCCAGGGCCGCGGCCAGTACCTGTGCGTATTCGAGCTTGCTCATGCGTTCTCGCGGCCCTTTTTTCTGGCCGGACGGGCCCATTCCGCGATAGGCCATTGAGCTTGAACCATCTACCAGGATGAGACAGCGTATGTTGGTCTCATCCTCAAACTGCTTGATGTAGTAGCGATCCGATTTGGCAAAGAGCTTCCAGTCTATCATCCGTATATCGTCCCCTGGCGAATAAGGCTTGTGCTCTACGAATTCGAGAGACGAGCCACGATGGGAAGAATGATGTATTCCTGTAAGCGCGCCCTCTGCTACTTCCCTGGCCTTGATCTCAAGCGTGCGCAGGCGAGCTACCAGATCGGCAGAGAGCAGATGGGTAACAGGGTCAGCCATGGCCTTCAGGCTTTAACCCGAAAATGCAGTTGTAGGGGCAAGGCTTGTCTTGCCCTTTTTCGGACATTTTTGGGCGCGGCAAGCCGCGCCCCTACCAAGGACCACGACTCCAATGCTATCATCCATAAAAAGTTGAACTGCATTTTTCGGAGTTAAAGCTATTCTTCTTTCACAGTTTCCAGAAGGTTAGAGATGATCTGGCTTGAGGATGTCCCTTCAGCCTCTGCCCGGAAATTGACGATCAGGCGGTGCTTGAGCACTGGCAGTGCCAGTGCCCGGACATCCTCGCATGTGACCGCGTATCTTCCATGCAGGATTGCCCTGGCCTTTCCGCCCAGGATAAGATACTGGCTGGCCCTTGGACCTGCGCCCCAGGCCATCCACTTCTTGATGAACTCCGGGGCACCAGGCTCATCCGGCCTTGAACTCCGGACCAGGTTAACCGCGTAGCGAATCACATGTTCGGCCGCTGGTACTCTCCGGACAATCTCCTGCAGTTCCAGAATTCGAGCCGCGCTCAGTATCTTGTTCAATTCCGGCTGATAGGCTGAAGTGGTACTGCGGACGATCTGAATCTCTTCATCCATGCCCGGATAGTCCACATCTATCTCGAACATGAACCGGTCAAGCTGTGCTTCCGGGAGCGGGTATGTCCCTTCCTGCTCTATCGGGTTCTGCGTGGCGAAAACCATGAAGGGCAACTCCATCAAGTGGGTGACCCCTCCTGCCGTGACCTTGTACTCCTGCATGCCCTGCAAGAGCGCGGCCTGGGTCTTTGGGCTTGTGCGGTTGATCTCATCTGCCAGAATGATGTTTGCGAAGATAGGCCCGCGAATGAATGAGAAAGAGCGCCGGCCACTCTTCTGATCCTCCTCTAAAATGTCGGTGCCGGTTATGTCCGAGGGCATCAGGTCGGGAGTGAACTGGATTCTGTTGAAATTCAAGTTCAACACCTCGGCAAGGGTGCTGACCAGCAGGGTCTTTGCCAGACCGGGCACGCCCACGAACAGGCCGTGTCCACGCGAGAAAAGTGCGATGAGCAAAAGCTCCACCACCCCCTCCTGGCCTATGATGACCTTGCCAACCTCGGATAGAATCTGTTCCTTGCTTTGTGCGATCTCGGAAACCGCGTCCAGGTCTCTCCTGGCCTCGCTTGACTCTTCTCCAGGGGCGCCTTGTAAATCTTCTTCCAACTTTCTCTCCTTTTTTCAGCGCGCTCAGCGCGCTACGCTCAGCGCTGACTTATTATCCTCAATCTCTCTCTAGCCCTCTCGCTCCTCTTTGGCTCACCCGCGTTTTCATAAAGCTTGATCAAATAATGATATGGCGTGGGATCAAAGGGGTTGATTGTAAGCGCCTTCTCAAAATAGCTGATCGCTTTAACGGTATCTCCAACTCCGGCGTAGGCCCTTCCCATATTGATATATGTGGTAACATAATTCGGGTATATCCTTTCCGCCTGCATAAGTGGTTTTAGCGCTCTCCTGTAATTCCCCATAAGGATCAGGCTTAAGCCCAGCTTGTTCTGTATGCGCGGCTGGTAAGGAAGGAGCACAAGCGCTTTTTCATATTCCATCACCGCGGCGGCCAGGTGATTGCGATTGCGCAGAAGGTCTCCTATGCGGACATATCTCCAGGCCTCGTTGCTTGCAAGATCATCCTCTCCAACAATGTCTTCTTGTTGATCTTCTTGTTCAGTCTCCCTGTTGCGAAACTCAAGTTTCGGCACATCTATCCCCGGTATCTCCTTGTAATTCCTTGTGGCTACATATTCCTTCCATCCCTGCCAGAACTGGTCGAAATTCTTTCCGGTCAAGCGTGCCAGAGCCTCTTTATCATCTATCCCCTGTTTGAGCATGTCCAGGAGTTCGAATAACCTCGGCATCCCTTGTTCACGGGTCAGGTAATCCACGACCGTGACAACCTCTGCGAATGCGAGTTGACCCTGGGCCGGAGAATCGAACTTGGCAAATGTGGGATACATCTGCTCAAAGCTTATGAACTCATCCCTCTTGACGGCAGAAGCCAGAAGACTCTGCGGGATCGGATCAAGCTGTCCCCCCGGGTCACCTTTCCAGCGGGACTCCTCGTGTTTTGCTATCCCCTCATGTAGCCAGATAGGGCATTTCGGTCCGTTGCGAAGGTATATCAGATAATGGACGAACTCGTGGCTGAGTGTTGTCAAGTAATCATAGCCGCTCAGAAGCTGTCTGGGGCTTGTGATCATAAGCCGGCGGTATCGGCAGATGGCGATGGTGCCGGAATCCTTCATCTCCTTTTCAGAAAGCCCGACTGCCATGGAAAGCGCCGCGACCGAAGGATACACCTCCGCAAGCACCGGGCCCCGATCCGCTTTTACCTGCAACTCGCGTGTCAGCACACGGTAAGAGCGCTCCAGCGCAGATAGACCCGGCTTAACCAGTATCTCTTCCGGGCCAGGGATATAACGGAAGATAAAATGCTCACTCCTCTCCTCCTTCGCCCCCCGCCAGATTTGAGCAAGGCTCTTTGTCCGATTGTAAAAATCCTGCCAGGCTTCCAGGCCATGACCATTGAGCTTATTCGCCCGGTCAGCAAAATTCAGCGCCTCCTCATATTCCCCGGCATAAAAACAAAGATATGCCTGATACCTCAGCCAATCCAATTCCCGCTCCTCATCAGGCTCCGGAGCTGAATCCAAAAGTGTGCGCACCTTGCGGCCTATCTCATCGGCCAGACCGAAATCCCAATACTCCAGGGCAATATACCCCTTCTTGAGCTCCTTCTGAATCTGCGTATCAAGCGCGACTGAACCGCTTGCATTCCACATTAAAAATGCAGAGCCTGCGAGAGCAATAGAAATGAATGCAATCGCGACCCGACCGGATATTACCCTAAACCTCATCGCATCAACCTCTCGTAATAATCATGATTAAGATGCCGATACTCCTCCGGCGCTTCCTCCCGCATGGCCTTGAGCAAGTTCTGGCGGAATTCCTCCGGCGTCTTGTCCGCGCCCTCTTCTGGCAATTTGAAACCCTTCATTGCCAGCCCCCTTGTTCCAGTCCCCCCGCCACCACTCCGTCGCCCTCCAAGAGCGAGCGGCAGTCCTGCCCCGGACTGCGCCATCTGCGACATCTGCTTTTGAGCCCTGACCAGGTCTTCCCTTGCCTGCTTAAGTCTCAGCCTGGCCTCACGCTCCGGCGCCAGTGCGGACCCCGGCTCTTCTAGCAGGAGGTATCCGGATGCATCACGCATGGACAGGGCGGCCTGATCGAGCTTCCCGGTAACCCCCATGGGGATTGCTGGCACATCATCCTCCAGGTCAGCCACCTCCTGCCAGACATCCATTGTCTGATCGCGAATTCCCTCCTGCTCATCCGCCATGGCCTTCATCTCCGCTGTATCGCCAGGCGCAAACGCAGGCTTTAGAGTTCCCCTCAGCGCCTCCAGATCATCAATAATCTCCTGCCCGAGCGCCAGCGCGCCCTGGCACTGCTCCGATGTCTGCTCTCGCTTTTTATCCGGCTCAGCCTGGAACCTATCCATAAAGACCTCCATGTCATCCCTGATCCTCTCCATGGTCTCCTGGTTTTTCTTCATGCCTTCCAGCACCTGCTCCAGTTCCCTGTGCTCAAGCTCTCTCCCGCGCTCTCTGAGCTGTCGTGTTATCCCTCCTATCTGATGGTGGAATAAATTTCTTTTCCGGTAAAATTCCATGGTAGTTTGTTTAATCTCATCCGGGGTGTTTGTCTGAGGCTTTTTCCGCGCAGGCGTAAGACCTCTCATCTCATTCTGGACATTGCCCAGCTTCCTCCGTATTTCCTCGATCTTTTCCGCCTCATCCTCGATAAACCGATCGAGCATGGACTCTAGTTGAGCTGTCTTCTCAAGCTGGCGATGATATATGGCCTCGGAGCGCTCGATCATGTCCTGCTCGCCTGCCTCTAGCTCTGCCAGCTTTTCAATCGCCTCATCCATGCGCCGAAGTGCCTCGGCCGAGATCGCTTCCCCGTATTGCCCTGCCTGCTCATTTAGCGCGGCCATCATCTGCCCGAGTGAATTGAGAAAATCCTCGGCCTGTGCCATAGCTGAATCAAGGTCTCCGTCCTGGAGCGCGTTTCGCATCCGGGCCACCTGCTCGAATATATCATTCCACCTGGGCCCATCCATTGCTTCAATATTGAAGAACTCATCACCCATCTCACTTCGCATCATGGCCATGCGTGATAGAAGCTCCTGAAAAGCGGCTTCCAACTCCGCCATCTTCCGCTGAAGTTCATCCAGCAGGGCCGGGTCATGGGTCTCCTTGTATCTCTCAAGCAGTTCCGCCAAATCCTCCTGTGCCCTTGCCAGGTTCTTGCCTTCCATCAGGACCAGGTCCATTCGTTGCTTTTTTATCATGCGATCCAGGAATATAATATCGCGTTCAAGGTCCTCTATATATTCCCTGCGGAGTCCCACCAACTCTTTGACCGGTCTGGCAGATGATACGAGAGCCCGGACAAGGCCGGAGCGGGCCTCAAGCAGGCTCTTATACACCCTACCCATATTCTCCATGCTATCCTTCATCAACTCGCTGGTGTGGATGTCGCTTTCCATCATCTTTAAGATATTCTGGATGTGCGCAAGCAATTCGCGGCCTCGCTGGATCAGCTCTGCCTCGGCCTTTTCAAGGATGTATCCCGGGGATGCGTCCAGCCGGCTCCGCTCATCGTCAAGATGATCAGCGAGATGTTCAATCATGTTCTCAAAAAGCTCTTCCTCTTTCGCTATCACTTCCTCGTGCTTCTTAAAAGCGCTGAAAACATCGAGATACAATGTCGCACTTCTGCCCTTCTTGGGCCCTGAAATATTATCGTTGTCATCCACTTCCAGATAAAATGCCACGCGGTCCCCCGGAGAGACCCCTGCCCCGGTCAGGTCCCAATCATAATCTCCCTCATGCCTTTTATCCGGCCGCTCGCCTGACCGGAATATCTCCAGCCGCTCCTCCTCCATGCCCCGCTGATAAACCAGGCTCACCCCCCCAATACCGAAATCATCCTCCGCTTCCCAGCTTATCTGAACAAAGTCATCCGCGCAGACCTCCAGGTCAGAAACAGGTTGCTTAAGCACCACCTCCGGATACAAGTCATCCTCTACCCGTATAGGGTGACTCTCCGGTTCTCTTCTTTGAACCCTGCTCGAATCCTCGGCCTCAATAAGATATTCGCCTGGCTCCATAACCACCAGCTTGCCCGAAAGCTTATTCCCGTCATCCACCCTCAAGGGTATCCGGGCCGAGCCTCCTACTACAAGATTTGCCGAGGCCACCCTCTCAAGGCAGGTTGTATGAATTATCACCTCTGTCCCTGCAAGCGCTGAAATCTCTCCGGATGTATGCTGAACTTCCTGCGGTTTGAGACCGCTGTATGCCGGGTAAATATATTCCAGGGTGAAGTCCCCTGTAGTCAGGGGCTCTGCGGATAGCAGAGCGCGCTCACGAGCGCTTTTTTCCGGAAGGCGGAATTCCGATAAGATCAAAAGCTGAAAGCCGTTCCCTAAATATGCGGGATATAAATTATGGATAACCAGTGCGGATAGCACTGCCAGGCAGAAAAGCAAGAACCGCCATTTCAATCCCTCCAGGGTGGCTACACGGGAGAGATCAATCGCGGGCATTTGTGAGGCCGTGTTCTGTAAAAGCCTTTCAAGCAGGTATGCGGAAAACGGGTGACGAGGGTCTGGATGTTCGCGCTCTCTCGTCAACTGCAGACTTGAGATCAAGGAATTATTCAAATTCGGGTAAACCTTCTCAATCCGGAGCGCAAGCCGATCATCTGTACCTCTCGGATATATGGCTCTCGTGATAGCCATGATGATAACTCCCGCCGCCGCGAAAAGGATTAAAACCCGCAAGATCAGCCCGGACCATCCGTGGAGTATCCCAAGCCCCAAGGGCCCGAGAATCCACAGGCAGAGCCATACGGCTCCTGCGAGGCTCAAGCCCTGGAACAGGCGAATCCAGAATTCTCTCATCCGCAAGGCCGAGACCTTGCGATGGATTTTATCAAGACCGGGATTCATGGTTCCTCCGAAAATAAAAAAGGCATCTGCTTTTCAGACAACAGGTCTCGCATTCCGGTTTACGGGCTTTACAGATTGCGCGGCCGTGTGCAATGATGTTGAGATGAAGACTGTAGATTTTTTCAGCGGGCACCCGCATCTGGAAGAAGCGATGCGCTTGCGAGCCCGAGCCCCTGGGATCAAGCCATCCGAGGCGTCTGGAGACACGGAGGATATGTGTATCCACGGGGAATGCCGGCTTTTCACAGGCAAAAAGCAGAACGCATGCCGCGGTCTTTTCGCCCACTCCTTTGAAGCTGAGCAGATATTCACGGGCTTCATTCATCGGCTTGTTGCAGACACGCTGAATTGAATACCTCCCTTGCTCACGCCGAATCCGGCGCAGAATTTCTTGCAAAACCCGGGACTTCTGCCGCGCAAGGCCGGCCACCCTGATCGTCCGGGCCAGGTCCTCCGGCTGGGCCTCGGCCACCTTAGCCCAGGTTGGAAACCTCTTTCGCAGGTTTGAATAGGCTCGATGGCTGTTTTGGTCATTAGTGTTCTGGGAAAGAATTGTCCTCACAAGCTCCTCGATCACCCCGCTCCGCCTTTTGGGCGGTATCTTTTCTCCATATTCTTCATCGAGTTTTCCTGCCACCTCTTTAATGGAAAAAAGACGGGGATTAGACCTCGCTTTGCTCATCCTTGGTATTCTTTATTATTGATATTATATGCATTTTATGGCACTGTCAATTTCTCGGCCAGATAGCCCCTTATACAAGATTTTCTTTGGACAGAATAATTTTGC